>JBPCQW010000090.1:0-3889 GCA_050997715.1 Hassallia sp. | reverse complement strand
CCTGTATGCTTAACAACAGCGGTGATTTTCTCGTTTAAGGCGATAGGGTCTGTAACATCGACGCTGATATATTCTGCCGTGCTTCCTGCCTTTTCAATACTAGAAATTGTCTGTTTAATTTCCCGACTAGAAATGATGTTGTTATAAACTTTTTGCACACTCATGGGTGTAGGCTTCTCTCCTTGAGAAAGAAAATTTTCCATGATGCGTTTTTTCAGTACAGGTTCTTCAAAACAACCTTGAGCAAACTCTGGCTCCGATTGAGCGATCGCACTCCGACCAAGTAATATAAATTTACCGGGTTGATGCTGTGCTAATTTAATAACGCACTGCGCTGTAATGCCTCTTGCACCACCACTAACTAGAAAAACTGATGTTGTAGAATTTTGTGTTTGTGTTGTCATAAATTTCCTCTTAATTATTACGTAGTAAGCACTTCAGTGCTTAAAATAGGCGTTGAAACGCCTACTACAGGGGCAGGTTTTCCTGCCCCTACAACTAACAATTTGCGACGCTAACGATAGTTACTCTACCCTGCGAACCATATCCAACTTCACTAATACAATTATTCGGGTCATGAAGTTCGGCTATAATATGCTGTGCTGACTCTTGAGCGTTGATAGCTGGATGTAAGTCAATCGCTCGACAAAATACTTTTTGCCATTCCCATTTCAAGGTTTTAGTTAATCCGAATAAACCAGCACTAATGGGACCATAATTTACTTTGTGTTCCAGTCCAAATGCTCCATCAAGACGCGCAGTAGTGCAGAACAAACTGCGTCCATAACGTGCGGCTTCATTCAGAGATTTTTTCAGATGTTTGGCTATCAGAAAAACGTGTTTAACGATCGCCTTTTCTTCTGCAAGGTAAGGAATTTTCCCGTTGTGACTGACTTGAAAGGCTGGATTGAGATGAATGAAAGCTCCAACCGCACCATAATTAGTAGCGATCGCACTCAATTGTTGTTGCAAATGTTCCTCTGTTAAATCCAACAACTTGACATTCATCACTCCTGCTGGTACAAGCGATGTTTGGAAAACTATCGATTGGGGGAAACTTAATACAACCACTTTCCAGCCTTTCTCTGTCAGAAATTGAGCCACTTGAGAAGTAGTGAGGGAACCATCATCGGTGATTAAACAGATGTGTCCCTCTGGTAAATCGAAGTCTAAAGAATCGGGTGGGGGCAGGATTTTGAGTTGGACGGGACGACGTTGCACATTATGTTTAACGTTGTCTAATTCCTCGTCTGACTCATACTGAAACTTTTTTTTTTCACCTCCAACCAGCTTCTGGAGATAATCGACAATTTGACCGATGGTGCGTAAATCTCCCAGTTCTTCTACATTCGGCTTGGGTAAATCGGGATACATCTCTTGCATCGCTCCCAAGATTTCCACCCGCTTAATCGAGTCAATCCCTAAGTCCGCTTCCATATCCATGTCGAGTTCTAACATCTCGACTGGATAGCCGGTCTTATCACTGGTGATTGCTAACAAAGTTGCACCCAAGTCTGCAATCTCACTAGCTGGTGATGCATCTATTGTTTCGACTGTTTTTGTGATTTCGATTTCCGTAACTACTGGCTCCGGAATCACCACTGCCGCGACTTCCGTAGCTGTTTGTACTTCTTGAATAGCTATTTCTACGGAAACTTTTTGAGAAGCATGAGATTGCAGATATTCGACAATTTGACCGATAGTGCGTTTTTCTGCCAGTTCCTCAAGATTTGGCTTGGGCAAGTCAGGATACATTTCCTGCAACGCACCGAGGATTTCTACCCGCTTAATCGAGTCAATTCCTAAGTCAGCCTCCATATCCATTTCCATTTCCAGCATCTCGACTGGGTAGCCTGTTTTATCGCTGGTAATGGCTAAGAGGTTGTTACCCAACTCAGTCAAGTTTATCGTTGCATCAGAAGTAGTTGCTAATGTAGATTGTGTGCTGATTGCTACATTAACGTTGACTGTCGGTGCTTCCACAACAGGCTGCGGTATTACTGGAGTAATGACAACGGGTGCTTCCACAACAGGCTGAGGTGTTTCTACAACCTTGACGGTGATTGCGGGTGCTTCCACAACAGGTTGCGGTATTACTGGGGTAATGACAACGGGTGCTTCCACAACAGGTTGCGGTGCTGTTTCTACAACCTTCGCAGGTACTTCCACAACAGGTTGCGGTGGTGTTTCTACAACCTTCGCAGCGGGTACTTCCACAACAGGTTGCGGTGGTGTTTCTACAACCTTGGCTGCGGGTGCTTCGACTACAGGTTGCGGATTGATGCTAACTTCAGTTCCTACCAACTGAGCATACTCTTGCTGTATGAGTTGGAAAAAGCTCTTGGTGTATTCCACCTGGTCTTTGAGATACTGCTCATGGATGCGTAGGGTTTCACCTTGTTGAGAGTGAAACTGCGTCATGCTACGCTCTAAACTTGCCTTGAGAACTGGTAGAAGTTCCGACGCTGACTGTGAAGAGTTACCAGCAAACACAGAATTCTGCTGCTGCATCAGTTGGAAAAATGTTTTCGCATATTCCATCTGATGATTCAGATAAGTTCCGTGAAGTTGTAAATTTTCGCTTTGATTTTGCTGAAACTGTGTCAGGAGGAACTCTAAACTTTCTAAAACCTGTTGGTAATTTAAAGGTTTTTCTGGCACGTTGGGCATATGCGACTCCAGAACTGGTGGATGAGATGGCGCAGGTTGAATCTCAGGAGCTTCTACAGTGGTAATATCACTCACCGCAAAGGTATCGATAACGGCGTTTTTGTTGTGTCCGTTGGTTTGGATGACTGCTGGTGTGGGAGTAGTCACTTCTAACTTCACTTCCACCCCTTCTTCAGTGGTAAAGACGGGAACGACAAGCGCATTATCTTCAGATTGGCTGACGGGTAATGTTACTTGATGTCCGTCTTGCAAAGCTGTAGCAAAGGCGTTTTTCGTTTTTTCAGAGCGATAGTTAGTGCCGTTTAACCGGACATTTAACGCTTTGTTTTTCTGGGTTGGGGGAGCTTCGGGTGTCAGTTGGTAGGGGTCGAGGTTTTTCAGAGACAAACCAGCTACACGCAACTGCACAACAGCTTCTCGCAAAGAACGATCGCTATCTTTTTGAGCGCTGGGATTCAAAGCGATCGCTAAATGTGGGCGATCGCCTAAAATATCTTTCACCAAGTTAGAAAGAATTCTCCTCGGTCCAAATTCCACAAAGCAGTAACCACCCGCAGCATAGATATTTTCAATCTCTTGTTTAAACAGCACCGATTTGCTGAGTTGAGATTCCAAAATTTCGTGAATTGCTTGCGGTTCCTGGGGATACAGCTTACCTGTCACATTCGTGTAAACAGGTATTTTGGGACTTTGGAAAGTGACAGTTTTGCTAGCGATCGCAAAGGATTTTTGAGCAAAAGCAATCAGCGGGGTGTGGAAAGCAGCAGAAACAGGTAGCAAAACAGCCGTGTATCCTTGATCATGCAAAGCTTGCCGCACTTTGTTGATTTCTGTCGTCAATCCCGCCAAAACAATCTGATTCGGGGAATTTTGATTAGCGATCGTTACTTGGGGAAAGTGCTTTAAAACCGCTTCCACCTTACTGATATCTTCTTTGACAGCCAGCATCGCTCCCGCATCATGATCGGGGTCTTGGGGAGCCGCCATTGCCTGTCCTCTAGCTTTTACTATATATAGGTAGTCTTCCTCACTCACAACCCCCGCAGCCCACAAAGCGGTGAGTTCACCAAAGCTGTGTCCGGCAACGAAATCTGACTCAAACCCGGCTTCCTGCAAGATTTTATACATCCCTGCGCTCAACACCCCAATTGCAGGTTGAGCATATTCTGTCCGTTGCAATGCCGCAACTTGAGCATTTTTCTCTGATTCCTCAAATACA
>JBPCQW010000082.1:0-6012 GCA_050997715.1 Hassallia sp. | reverse complement strand
TTTAGAACTGCTATTTCTTTTCGTTTTTTCGACTGGCTGACTCTAAATCGTGACGTATTTGCTGCTTATAAAGCCAGTTTGGGCTTCATTTGGGCTTGATTTTTCTATAAGTCCCGTTAACTAATATAATATGGTGCGTTAGGCGCTGATGTCATGTTTTTGGTCACAAATTATATCTAAAATGTGCCTAACACCAATTCTTTATGTAGATGTGGGACGATGGTGGCGGTAATTTAGCGGTAATTTATCAGTTATCAGTTAATTGTGTGTTTAATAAAAGCAATGTTAACCTTAATCAGAACTAACTTTTTCTATAAACATCTTTCCGATGCTTGCACTGCAAAATTTGTACGAGTTGACTTTCATCATCAATCTCGTAACGAACTCTATAATCACCAATACGGATACGATACTCGTTATCAGAACCTTTTAACTTGACAATTCCATCGGGACGCGCTTGGGAAGCAAGATTTTGAATTTTCTCAATAACACGCAGGGCAACATCATTTGGTAAGTTATCAATCTGCTTTTGTACCGACTTAGAAATAACGATCGCGTAACTCATTATCTCTGCTCTGAACGGTTAGCAAGATATTCATCTATAGTCAAGGACTCACCATCTCTATACTCAGTGCGAACCGCTTGAATTTCTGCCTGTGTTTCTGCATCGTCTTCATACAATGCTTCTTCGGCTTCAAAAATTTGCTGCTCAATTAGCTCTTGAAGTTGACGTTTTTCTGTTAAATCAAGGGAAGATATTGCTTCTGCTAAAGTTTCTAAGGAGAGTTGTAGTTTAACAATGGCTGGCATTTTTCTCCTATTGGGTGTGTTTTTTTCGCGTTTTGACACCATTATGCTGATTTTAACAGTTATATTTTTGTCAAGCCCAAAGTCTTTGGGTTGTATTTCAGGGCTAGAAACTGCAAACCCATTTGCTTAAAAGAGGGGGAAAGCGATCGCTGCCAGTCAAGAACCAATTTTGACGCTAATGCGCGATCGCACCAAAGCTTAAGCTAAGACTTCCCAAGTTAAGGTGTAATTTGCACCATCACTCCTTCAATTTGCCGCGTTGCTCTCCAAGACCAGCTTGCTGTTAGGATTTTTAACCTGCGCTGGCAGAAATTGGTAAAACCTTAGTTTGAATAATGTCCACCACCTCGTCTAGGGTCAAACAAGAAGTATTTATTATAGGAATGTTTTTTTCCCGCGCTTGCTTGCGTAGAAACTTAACCCAGTTTTCCATATCATGAGTAACTAATTCTGGTTGTTGCCGATTGTTGAGCAGGCGATCGTGCATTATTTCCCAATCGCAGTCAATTAAAATAATTGCGTATTTTGTGACACCGAATTTACGGCAAGCGTCCTCAATAAAATTAAAGCGAGCTTGTCCTTCTATGATTACCGTGTCTGTACTTTGATATTCGCGGGTAATCTTTTCAATCCACTTGTGTGTAGCAATTTCCTGGAATCTTTCCAAAGAACCCGCTTGCGAAATCATCTCGGTAAGAGAGGGAACACTATCAGAATCAGCGTGCAGGAAAACACGAGACGGATTAGTATTATGTTCCCGAAGAGTAGCAACTATTGTAGTTTTCCCAACACCGGATGCACCAGATAAAAAGAGGATAGTCGGAGTGTTTTGCAACATTATATTCACCTGTTTAACTAAACTGCTGGGCATAAAATCGCGCATAACGATGCTCAAGGGTTAACAATTCTTCATGAGTGCCAGATTCGACAATTTGCCCGCGTTCGAGAACTAAAATGCGATCGCATCTTCTCACCGTAGATAAACGATGAGCGATAATAAATACAGTCCGATCTGCCATTAATCTTTCCAGTGCTTCTTGTACCAAAGCTTCTGATTCTGAATCTAGAGCAGATGTCGCTTCATCTAAAATCAAAATTCTCGGATTTCGCAGAACAGCACGAGCGATCGCTATTCTTTGTCTTTGTCCACCAGATAAATTTACTCCTCTCTCACCTACCCAAGTATCATAACCATCAGGTAGTTGCGTAATAAATTGGTGAGCGTTAGCAATTTTCGCTGCTGATTCCACAGCTTTGATCTCAAAAGCATCTTGTCCGAAAGCGATATTTTGGGCAATTGTCCCGGAAAACATGATAGTTTCTTGAGGAACAATGGCAATTTGTCGTCGCAAACTATCTAGCGTCACATCACGAATATCAACACCATCAATTAAAATTTCACCAGCTTCGGGATCGTAAAAACGCGGTAAAAGATTTACGAAAGTAGTTTTACCAGCACCAGAAGCACCAACAAGAGCGATCGCTTCTCCTGGCAACGCTAACAAACTGATATCATTAATTACAGGTTCGCCTTTTTTGTAAGCAAAGGAAATATGACGATATTCCACCTTACCGCTGACATCAGGTAGAGCGATCGCATTTAATTTTTCCTCCACCGTTGGTTGAATTGCCAACAACTCAAAAACCCGGTCAACAGAAGCTTCACCCTCTTTAAATTCGTTGTAATTGCTGGTAACATGACCAATGGGATCGATTAATAAAGCACCTGCTGTTAAAAAGGCGACAAATTTATCAACCGTCAAATTACCAGTAGCAATTTGCCAACCACCCACAAAAAGCAAAATTAAAATACTAACAGCTTCTAAAAATCCGATGATGGGAATCTGAATTGCTTTGAGACGTTCCGCTGAGTACTTAGCTTTCATCGTGTGATCGGCTTCTCGACTAAAGCGAGCAACTTCGTACTTCTCTGCTGCGAAGGCTTGAATAATCCGAATACCGCTGAAAACTTCCGTTAAAATTGCCGATAAATCAGATACATGACTTTGACTTTTGAGCGAAAATATACGCAAACGTTCGCCAAACCAACCGATTAAAATGCCCATCAACGGTGCAACGATAATAATAGCTAAGGTTAATTGCCAATTTAACCAAATCATGTATATAGGAATTGCCACCAACTGCAAAATGCAGGGGATAAAGTCGTGAAAGAGTTTATGGACAACTTCCCCAACTCTGTCAACATCTTCGGTCAATCGATAAGATAAATCGCCTGTTTTTGCAGTTTCAAAATAGCTGAGATTGAGCTTTTGTAAGTGGGTGTAGATATACTTGCGAAGATTAAAAGCTACTCGCAGAGCTGCTTTTGCCATGTATATATCTTGTACAGACTGAAAAAAACCTCTGACAAGAAACACCGCTGCCAGCATTGCAATTTCGAGAGCGATCGCAGATAAATTTCTCCCACCAAAGACACTTGCAAATTGACGCGCTAGCGTAATCAGAGCTAAAGTTGCTAATACATATCCTAAGATGCCAATAAAACCCTTGACAATGTTGTGCCATTGGGGTCGAATATATGGTAAAAGTTGCCAGTAATTAGAGCGCGTTTTCAAGCTTTCACATCCACACAATATTTTATTTGTTTGACGTTATCAGCTTTTGTGTAGTTTCTGAACACGTAGTAAGGAAGGAGTGTGTGCTTAAAAAAACGTCTCATAATCCTCGTTCCCATGCTCTGCATGGGAATGAACATTTAGAGGCTCTGCCTCGATCCTCGATACAGGAGGCAGAGCCTCAGTATCTGCATTCCCATGCAGAGCATGGGAACGAGTAGAACGAGTACAATATTAGTCCGCGTAGGCGGACTTTGTTTTTGTGGCCGCGACTTCATTCGGCGGGTACTCACCTATAACTGTTGCAGGTTCTGATTCTATATCATCTACTTTATGGAATCCCCCAGCTAGCCAACTATCAGCGACATCTTTAATAAAACTGGCTAAGGGTATAGCGATTAATAAACCCAACAATCCGCCTAATTTAGCACCTAACAATAAGGAAATTACCACCCACACAGGATTTAAACCAGTCAAATTACCCAAAATGCGAGGCGCGATAAAGTTAGAATTTACTTGGTCGATGGCTACAGCAACACCTAAAACTTCTACCCCTAACCAAAAGTTTTGTAACGCTACCAAAAGACTGACTATGCTGATACCGATTCCCGTACCAAAGGGAAACAAAGAGAAAAAGCCAATTACAATCCCAAAAAGTAAAGCTAAGGGAACTTGCAAAGCCAAAAAAGCTAGGGTAATTACTACTCCCAGCACGGCGCCTAAGGTAGCCTGACCGATAAAATAATTGTGAAAATCTTCACGCAGTAATTGCCGTACTTGTGTGCCAATGCGAGACGGTATCCATTGATAAAGTCCATCCCAAAGGCGATCGCCATTGTATACTAAATAGATAGTCAGCACTACCGCCAGTAGCCCATTGACAACAATATTGATAGTATCTACAGCAAATCCGAGAATTTGACCTGTAAAAGTTTGAAGTTGGCTAGATAATCGGTCGAGTACTTGATTAACTAAACCACTTAAATTAATCGGTAGGTGCTGTTGATTTAATGCCCAATCTTGAAAAGCTTGTAGTTGGTCGGTTCCAGAATCAATCCAACTCGGCAAAATGTTGGCTAGTTCGTTGAGTTGTCCGATAATTCGGGGAACTAAGGTGATACCCAAAGCTACTAAAATCACCACACTCAACAGCAAAACTACCACAATAGCCAGGTTGCGTTTTACTCCTTGGCGTTGTAGAAACTGAATTGGATAATCTAAAACAAAAGCTAGCAAAATTGCAGCAACAAAAACACTCACCAAAGGTTGAAAATATTTTACAACCTGGATTAAGAGCCAACCGTTAAGAATGGCAAGGGGAAATGCCAATCCTAAACTTAACCATCGTGGCAGTTTGCTTGCTGTTTGCATCATTGGGGAATTGATAATAGTTAGTTCTTAGTTGGAGCATTGGAGCGTGGTTAATTGGAGCGTGAGGAGTGCGGTGGAGGGGTTCCACAGGTTACACCAACTGCTCTCCCGTTGGGTTGGAGCGTTGGAGCGTGGTTATCTCCCTTGTCCTCCCCCACTCCCCATTCCCTAGTCCCTAGTCCCTAGTCCCTAGTCCCTTATTTATAAAATCCAGCATAATTCGCTGAGGTATTAGTCCTAAAGGTCGTACTTCAAGTGCGATCGCACTATAACAACTTCCTTGTAGAATATCGAATGGTGTCAATAATCCCATATCCCAGCCTTCATTCAGAACCAGTTGATTGAATTCTACTTCTAGAGGTGCATAAAAGACATGACGCACTGCCCTTTCATCGGGATAACAGCCAAACTCAGCAACTGTTGGTGGTAAATCATAACCGATTTCTTCTAAAATTTCTCGCTTTACTGCTATATCTGGAGTTTCGCCGGCTTCGATGTGTCCACCAAACAATGCCCATTGACCAGGATAGGGAATATTGGGGATGTTGTCTCGCAATTGCATGAGAAACTTGTCTTTTTGGTAGAGAATAGCGATCGCTACATGCACCTGTTGATTATTCATAAAATTTGAAGTAGCTATTTAAAGTAACTATAATTACTCTTCCTCTAAATAAATTTCCCCAAACTCTTTGCCCCCTAAAGGGATACTTTGGTAGTTAACTTTACCCTTAACTACCACTTGTTGTCCCTCTTTCCAACCAGTTTGATTAGTTAAAACCCAGATTTTGCCAGTTGAGTCATTGATTTGATAAACCTGCTGGTTGACAAGAGGAACTGATGAGTTTACCTTACCTTGAATGTAAACTGTAGCTTTGTCTTGCCGTGGTTTCAGTTCCCGAATGGGGGTAACATTAACACCAATACTGAAGTTAACGCCGTTCAGCCCAGACTGCCCAGAATAACCACAGCTAGATAAACCAAATAAGCACAAAAATGTCAACCCCCAGCAGTAGTAAAAATTAATTTTTTTTGTTTGTTGCATCACAGCCAAGTGTTGAGGGAATTTTTGCATTACTTTCTTGCCTTGTCGCCAGTTTGATAAAGTTAGTTCTGATTAATAGTATTCATTGGTCATTGGTAATGGGAATGGGGGAGATGGGGACAGGGGGGGATGGGGAGAGGGGGGGCAGGGAGCAAGGAGACAAATAGGAATATTCTCCCTTGTCTCCCTTGTCCCCCCCCTCTCCCCCCTCCC
>JBPCQW010000023.1:0-7312 GCA_050997715.1 Hassallia sp. | reverse complement strand
GCAATTGAAGATTATCAGCGTGCAGCGAGTATCTATTGTGAAAAAGAAGATTGGCAGAATTATCAACAAGTTTTAAATAGCTTGAAAAAAATTCAATCATCTACCCCAGAAGTTAAAAATGCCAAAGACGATTTATTACGTCAACGCTTGTTAAGAATAGTGGGGGGATATTGGGAAATTGCCCAACGACTAATTGAGCAGAAAAAGGATTATTATCCAGGGATGTCAGAGGAGTGGTATTTGCAAACAGTGATTGATGATTTGGAAAGGGATAGAGGAAGATAAGTTAAGTTCATAGCGTTTTTAAACGCAGAGGAACACAAAGGTAAGCGCAAAGTGACGCAGAGTTTTTGTGATAAATTTTCGTCATGAACTTATGCAATGCTTGTATTTAGTAAATCCAGAGATATTTCGATTCTAGAAGTCTTGTATAATAAAGCATCATATTAGTGATGCTAGGAAAGCTCATAAATTTTTCGCTGGGAGTGGAACTATCGACAATTGGAGAACTTTCTCGCTGCTCTGAATCTAGAAGCGCACATTCAGAGTTATTTTCCCATGCAAAGATCGGAAATATGTATTTTCCTGCTTTACTTTCACGCGATACAGCGTAACTCAATGCTTGTTCTAAAGAAAAGAAATGGACAGTCTCACGCTTAGAAAAAGCTTTAATTTCTTCAGAACATTTATTGACAAATTCTTGGTCTTCTGATGTTAAAAAACAAGTGTAACCTCCGTTGTGCCATTGATAAAGTTCATACAGTTCCACAGATAGACAAAATGGCAAATCTTTGACTTTACTTTCTATTTCTTGTCGCGTTAAACCTGGGGCTAAAAGAGGAATTTTTTTACCATCTTTCTCTGGTTGATATTGTTGCACCCAAGTAGAAAAGCGTTGTAAAATATCTGTTAATTCTGACATAGTAAATAAAGTTTTAAGGTTTTGTTTCTGCTAGAGGACGTACTGTCAGCACAGCATCGGTAGGTAATTTTTCTACTGCGGATATAGGAACAGTAAAAACTGCGATGGAATCACCCGCAGCGTTGAATACTTCGAGTATATAACCATCTTCTTCACCGCTAGGATGAGTCACATAATCAATCAGCATAGCGACATCTCCACGCTGGAGGTTATATTCTGGGATGTCACGACTAAGAGCAACATATTGATATAGTTCTTGTTTCATGGTGACTATTCTTTTTTGGGTTTGAGGGTGATAAAGCGAAACTTGCCATCCTATTTTGATTGTAGCCAAATAGTGACAATTGCTAAATTACGGTTATTAATTCCTTGTAGATTACCTTCTACTCTGTAAAATGTTCCATATTCATTTGTGTTATCTTCTACTGCTTCATTGGTAGCAGCTAGTTGTCGAATGGCTGTTAATAATTCTTCTGTATTTTCTTGTGTAAATCCTGCTTGAGCTAAAAATTTTGATTTATCATCCTTTATTCGCGGGACGAGAAGATAGCGGGTGATTTTATCCTCTGGAATTATTGAATTATCTGGTATTTGCAATATGATTTTTGTCTCCTATTTATTAATTTATAGTGAACTAATCGCAATATCCTGCGATTGCGTCGTTCCACTCGCGGCTGACATATCGTAAGTGATTAACCGGACTTAATATTATTCGACATGTTAATCCAAGTTTTGCAAACCCATCGCAATCTTACTATGCTTTTCAATTTGCCCCATCACTTGTTTTGCGCGTTGAATCACCACCGCAGGCAAACCCGCTAATCTTCCCGCTTCAATACCATAAGACTTATCAGCGCCTCCTGGCTGAACTTGATGCAAAAAGATAATTTGGTCGGGTAACTCCTTCACCGTCACCTGATAATTAGCAACATTCGGTAACATTGCCGCCAACTCATTCAATTCATGGTAATGTGTAGCAAAAATGGTTCGCGATCGAATATCCACCGCTAAATATTCCGCCACCGCCCAAGCAATAGAAAGACCGTCAAAAGTCGCCGTACCCCGTCCAATTTCATCTAATAAGACAAGCGATCGCGACGTCGCATGATTGAGAATATTCGCCGTTTCATTCATCTCCACCATAAAAGTAGATTGACCCGTCGCTAAATCATCCACCGCACCCACCCGCGTAAAAATGCGATCGCACACCCCCAACCTCGCTTCATAAGCCGGCACAAAACTACCAATTTGCGCCATAAGTTGTATTAAGCCCACCTGCCTCAAATAACAACTTTTACCACTCGCATTCGGACCCGTGAGGATGATTAAATCAGGATGGGAAGTGGGAGAAGAATTCCCCTTGTCACCTTGTCCCCCTCTCCCCTCCTCCTTGGCGTCCTTGGCGTCTTGGCGGTTCGTTCCTCCAAGTTGCGTCGAATTCGGCACAAAAAACCCAGCAGGCAAAGACTGCTCCACCACCGGATGACGCCCATCCACAACCAAAATCTCCCTTCCCGCAACCATCTCCGGACGGCAATAACCTTGATGCACCCCCAACTCAGCCAAACCGCATAACACATCAGCAGCCGCTACCGCACGCGAAAGAATGCGAATTACCTCTGCATGTGTCCCCACCTCATCCCGCAACGCTGTAAAAATCTCATATTCCAACTGATTTAAATCATCCCGTGCCGTGAGAATTCTTGCTTCTCGTTCCTTCAACTCCGGGGTGATGTAACGTTCCTCATTCGTCAGCGTTTGCTTGCGGATGTAATTACTGGGGACAGAATCAGCCTTAGCACGAGAAATACTAATATAATATCCAAAAGTCTTATTAAATCCTACCTTCAGCGTCGGAATTCCCGTCTTTGCTCTTTCGTCAACTTCCAAATTAGCAATCCATTGCCGATCGCCTTCCACAGTTACCTTTTGCTCATCCAATAGAGCATTCACACCTGCGCGAATCAACCCACCTTCAGTTAAATATATCGGTGGTGACTCTACCAAATGTGCGTGTAACTTTTCTGCCAACTCTGACAAAACAGGCGGCACTTTCTGCAAAGCTTTCAAAAAGGGAGAACGAGTATCAGCGACCAAGCTAGCTAATTGTGGTAAACGTGACAGAGAATCAGCCAAAGCCACCAAATCTCGCGCATTTGCCGTACCCGAACCAGCGCGTCCCGTCAACCGTTCCAAGTCATAAATTTGACGTAATAATTGCCGCAAGTCCTGACGCAGAGGTGTATTTTCCATTAACTCTGCGATAGTATCTTGCCGCGCTCGAATGCCTTTAATATCGAGTAGCGGTTGCAACAACCATCTTCTCAAAGCGCGTCCACCCATCGCCGTGCTGGTTCTATCCAACGCCCAAAGCAAAGAACCGTGAAAAGTGCCATCGCGCACAGTTTGCGTAATTTCCAGGTTGCGGCGAGTTTGATTGTCAACAATTAAATAATCAGTAATTGTATATGTGCGTAAAGCTTGCAGGAAAACCGGATGTTCTTTTTGAGTATCTTCCAAGTATTCTAAAAGACCACCAGCAGCCCTAACAGCGAGGGGAAGATGATCGCAACCTAATCCTTCAAGCGATCGCACTTTGAATTTCTGCAATAATTTAGCTCTTGCCTCACCTTGAGAAAAAGGAACTTGCGATCGCAAAGCATAACAAAACGATGGTGGCAAACATTCCGGCAGATGTTCCGATTTTTCCCCAGGACGCAGTAAACTACCTAAATCTGGCGCATTCGTCGGAATTAGCACTTCTGAAGGTTGCAAGCGCATTAGCTCTTGTGTCAGATGTTCTAAATTACTGGCTTGCGTCGTGAGAAATTCCCCAGTTGATATATCTGCGTAAGCCAAACCCCAATGTTCCCCAGCAATTACCACAGCCCCAAGGTAATTATTGCGACTTGCTTTTAACATTCCATCTTCCAGCAAAGTACCAGGAGTGAGAATGCGGGTAATTTCCCGACGTACCAACCTACCAGCAGCTTCCGCAGCATCTTCCACCTGGTCGCAAATCACCACAGCGTAGCCTTTTTCCACCAGCAGCGTAGCGTAGCGTTCCCAAGAGTGATGCGGTACACCAGACATTGCCACTCGTCCTTGTTCTCCAGCTTGCTTGCTCGTCAGGACAAGTTCTAACTGCTGCGCTAGCGTCACCGCATCTTCAAAGTAACACTCAAAAAAATCTCCGACCCTATACAGCAACATCGCGTGAGGATACTTTTCCTTCGTTTCAATATAATGCTGGTACATTTGACTCAGCTTAGTGCGATCGACCGCTCGATGGTCAGAGATAAATGTACTGGCATCGTGTTTGGTGGATGAACTTGCAGAGTGAGAAGCAGTCATAGATGCTTAGTTATACGCACGGAAATTCCCCAGTATTTGATGATAACCTGTTGTTAGTTTTATTTGTAGATTTCTCAAAGTTTATTCATCTTCTGCGATCGCTGCGTCTTGTAGGTGTAACTGGCAAAGGTGGTTTATGTGCCTTTAAACCTACGTCAGCCGTCAGAAACTCCACTTGATAATTCATTATCTTGTACAGCCCAGCGAAACAACCTTGGTAGCTGAGACACATCTAAAGCATAATTTACAGTCCAGACAACAATTTGTAAAATCAAAAAATACCGTACCCACATCAATTGACTTTCAGAACCCAGAAATATTAAACCCTCATAAAGTTGCCAAATCCGGTAAGGCAAATATAAATAAGGAACCATCACCCAGACAACCGATTTATACTGCCGCAGCGTCAGACTTTCAAAGAGAATTTGCAACCCTAGCATGAGATAGTATGACAAAAGCACAGAAAGAGTGCGATAGCTTCCCCACACTACACCCCACAAAAGCATTACCGGCAGCGGTAACAGTCCTCCCAACACCTGTACTGTACCAAACCAAATTTTAAACCACCCTGGAAGCGGTTCCGGAACACTCATCGGTTTTAAGTGTCTCCACCCCCAACCCACAAACACGAAAAAAGACGTGGAAGCGACGAGAAACAAAAGGTTTTCTAAAAATAAGTACAGGTTAGTGTTTAAGGAAGGCATTACGGTAATATCATTTTTTAGTATTTTAATTTCATTTTGCTGCGTTTTACTCAAGTATTTAACGAGTATAATTTTTGTTAGCAAAAAAGCCTAGTATTGCTACCAAGCTGTAAGTAAATTAGATTTATGTATCTGTTTAACGACCTAGCCAAGTCTTAATAACATCAAGCAGACTCGAACCACCCCACATTAATGCAAAAAGAATCGAAGTAGTGAGAATTGCCCCCATTAAACAAAGGGCTAAACCACCTAGACTAATAGCACCATCATCTTCTAGCAAGCCAAAAGCAGTGACAAAAACTCCCATTGCTGGTAGGGTGTTGGTTCCAGGAATGGGAATCATCATAGAAATTGCCATTAAAGCGATCGCACAACCAATTGTCACTCTACCTGGTAAAGTAGTACAAATATAACTTAAACGAGGACGAGCGATCGCTTCAATTTTTCGCAACCAAGGAAGTCCTTTTTTCAAAAAGCTTTGTACTGTCTCCAGTTTGATCGGATGATTTAGCATTCGCTTTGGTAACCAAGGACTTTTAGCACCCACAATCAGTTGCATTGCCAGGATAAAAATTAAGATACCGAAAGGAACCGAGTAACCGGGTGCAGGAACTGGTAAAGCTGACGGGAGAGACAAAATAACTAACAAAAAGCCAAAAATTCTCTCACCTGCCAGCCGCAGAATATCTGCTAAACTAACTTTATCTGGTCGCTTTTCCTCAAAAAAATAGCGTTCTAATTCATTAGAAAGTCTAGCCATATTTTAACCTCCATTTAGTACAATTGGCACTCAGTAAGAAGCAGAAGTTTAAGGTTTACTCGCCTTATTTTCTTTGATTACATGAATAATCGACGGAATTAAAGAAATAACAATAATCAACCCAATAATTGGCAACAAATACTTATCCACCTGTTCAGCAGGTAGTGATTTTCCTAAGAAATATCCTAATAGAGTAATACCGAATGTCCAAAGTAAACCACCCATTAAGTTGTAAGACATAAATGTGCGATAGTGCATCGCACCTATGCCAGCAATAATCGGTGCAAAAGTCCGCACTATTGGCACAAATCGCGCTAAAACAAGCGTTTTTTTCCCGTGTTGTTCATAAAAAGATTGAGTTTTTTCCAAATGTTTTTTATGAAAAAACCACGAATCTTCTTTTTGAAATAATCTGCGCCCAAATCTGTGCCCAGTAGCATAGCCGACATTATCACCAAGCACTGCACAAACAAAAGCACCAAAAATTAAAACCCAGATATTCAGCAGTTCTGGTTTGGTATAAGCGACAAATCCAGCAGTAAATAGCAAACTATCTCCTGGAAGAAAAAAACCAATAAACAAGCCAGATTCAGCAAAGATAATCGCCCATACTCCAAAATAACCAAGTGATTTAACTATCTGCGGTAAATCAAAATGCATAAAATCTCTAAGTATTTAACAAGAGGCATAGAATATCTTAACGTTCACAAATTCTTTCATCATGAAAAATAATATTAAGTTTAAGTAAAGTTATTTTGTATCCTAAAAAATATATTCATAAATGTTAGGCACAGGGTTGCAGGTGTAAAATGTCAAGATATTTGAAAGTACTAAGACTGTTTTGGAGTGCTGCCATAGCAGCAGAGATGGAGTATCGCATCAATTTCCTTTTAGCTACCCTCAGCAGCGTCGGGAATCTTGTGGGTAGTCTATTTGGACTATTCTTGTTTTACCGTACCGGCTATACCTTTGGTGGCTGGTCATGGGAAGCTGCTTTAGTGGTCTTAGGAATTTTTACTTTATTGCAAGGCTTTTCCGCTACTTTTCTTGCCCCAAATCTAAATCGCATTGTCCGCCATGTGCAAGAAGGTACGCTGGACTTTGTACTATTAAAACCTATTCGCAGTCAGTTTTGGCTTTCTATCCATACCTTATCACCTTGGGGAATGCCAGATATAATTTTTGGTTGCGTGATAATTGCTTACGCAGGTTCAAAACTTCACTTGAGAATAAACGATTATTTACTTAGTATCGTGCCGCTGTTTTTCGGCATGATAATTCTTTACAGCTTGTGGTTTATGCTGGGTGCGACTAGCATCTGGTTTGTAAAAATATACAACGTTACTGAAGTGCTGCGCGGTTTTTTGGAAGCTGGAAGATATCCGATGGTTGCATATCCGACTGCTTACCGCTTTTTCTTTACCTTTGTAGTTCCGGTAGCTTTTTTAACGACGATTCCAGCAGAAGCGATGTTGCGTCGCGGTGAAATCAGTTGGGTACTTGGTGCGGCAGGATTGGCAGTGGGGCTGTTTGCGTTTTCTACCTGGTTTTGGCGATTTGCTTTGCGTTTTT
>JBPCQW010000574.1:0-10795 GCA_050997715.1 Hassallia sp. | reverse complement strand
TGTTGTGTGGGTGGAGTTATTCCGGGAATGAAAATTCTAGTCATGCGTGTAGAACTGTTTGACTTTTATCGTAAGCTTTCCCGGCATCAGACAACTAAAGTAGATATTTTTAAGCACCAAGAGTGCTTACTACCAGGAGAAAATTTATGAAGACACGCAAATTAGGAACTCAGGGTTTGACGGTTTCGGAATTGGGACTCGGATGTATGGGTATGTCTGAGTTTTACGGTGCAGCCGATGAGACTGAATCTATGGCTACGATTCACCGGGCTTTGGATTTGGGAGTTACTTTGCTGGATACTGCTGATATGTATGGGATAGGGGCAAATGAACAGCTTGTTGGTAAGGCAATTAAAGATAGACGCGATCGCGTTGTTTTAGCAACTAAATTCGGTATTCAGCGTAATGATGATAGGGGCTTTCGTGGTGTCGATGGTAGCCCGGAGTATGTTCGCTCTGCTTGTGATGCTTCTTTGCAAAGGCTTGGTGTTGATTACATTGACCTTTATTATCAGCATCGCGTCGATCCTAATGTTGCCATTGAGGAAACTATCGGCGCAATGGCAGAGTTAGTACAACTTGGTAAAGTCCGCTACCTGGGAATGTCGGAAGCAGCAGCCCAAACTATTCGACGCGCTCATGCTGTCCATCCGATTACAGCTTTGCAGTCGGAATATTCACTTTGGCAACGCGAACCAGAAGACGAGATTTTACCGACTATTCGCAGCTTGGGGATTGGCTTTGTTCCCTACAGTCCACTTGGTAGAGGCTTTCTTTCCGGACAAATCACCAGTCCCGATGACTTTGCGGCTGACGACTACCGGAAAAATTTACCGAGGTTTAAAGGTGATAACTTTGATAAAAATCTTCAGGTTGTCAAGCGTGTGCAGGAAATCGCTAAGGGAAAAAATGCAACACCGGGACAATTAGCTTTAGCGTGGTTACTAGCGCAAGGAGACGACATCGTACCGATTCCCGGAACCAAGCGCGTTAGTTATTTAGAAGAGAATGTCGCGGCAGCAAATATCACATTAACCCCAGCAGAACTTGCACGGATTGATGAAGTGTCGCCGAAGAATGTTGCCGCAGGCGATCGCTATGCGGATATGAGCAGCGTTAATAGATAAACTGTAGTCATACCATTTCACGTTAATAGCGATACATACAGCAGATTGCGTTTTTGTTGAATACACGTAGAGACGTTCCGCCGGAACGTCTCTACAGGTCTGTATTTGTATCAAGGTTTTTGTGAAACGGTATGAGCGCTCTCTGCGCTCACTTGAAGTGGAACTAATCGCAAGTGGTTGTGCGATCACTGATGAAATCAAAATTCAGATGAAAAATTTTCCATCTCGCTTAAACCGTCTAGCTATAGTAATCCTTTTTAGCTTCTGTGTATTGCTTTTGCTATGGTTGACACCGCTATTACCAAGTTTGGCAAAACCAGAGGTTCAAGTTTTTGAGCAAGTTTGGCAAACGGTAAACGACAACTTTTTTGACCCAAAATTTAACGGAGTGGACTGGAAAGCCATCCGAGAACAGTATAAACCTCAAATAGCGCAGGCAAAGTCAACTGAAGAAGCTGCTGTCATCATCAATCAGATGCTTTCTCAATTGCAAACTTCGCACACTCACTTTTACACTGCAAATCAAACAGAATATTACCAGCTTTTAGGGATTTTTTATCCGAGAAGTACAGATTTGCAGAAGGAATTAAGAAAGATTTTCCCCAAAGGCAAAATCGAATACAGCGGTATTGGTGCGTTCACCAAAGAGATTAACGGCAAGATTTTTGTGAAAGCGATTCTGGATAAAAGTCCGGCGGCAGAATCCGGCTTTAAGGTGGGCGATGAAATACTGAGTGTAGATGGTAAGCCGTATCAAGCAATACAGTCTTTTGCGGGTAAAGCTGGTCAAAAAGTTAAATTGTTGATTCAGAGAACATCGGATGTAAATAGTCGGCAAGAAATAGCGATCGCGCCAAAGATGCTGGATACAACTAAAATGTTTTTCGATGCTCAACAAGCCAGCACTCAAATAATTGAACAACAAGGCAAGAAAATAGGCTATGTTCATATTTGGTCAAATGCAGCCGATCCTCATCAGCTACAGTTGCAAGATGACCTGATTTATGGTCGTCTGTCAAGCGCAGACGCATTAATTTTGGATCTCAGAGACGGTTGGGGTGGAGGAGATTTAGATTATCTCAACATATTTACCGCAAAACCAGGACCAAGCGTCACGAATATTCGACGCAATGGCAAACAATATACCTATAATTATCAATGGAAAAAGCCTGCGGTGATGTTGGTCAATGAAGGTAGCCGCAGCAGCAAGGAAATTCTCGCGTTTGCTTTTCAACAACACCGCATCGGACAGGTAATAGGCTCCAAGACAACCGGTGCTGTAGTTGCTGGTAGTCCGTTTTTAATGAAAGATAATAGCCTGCTTTATTTAGCAGTCACAAATGTCTTTCTCAATGGCAATCAAAGGTTAGAGGGTAAGGGTGTCACCCCAGATATCAGCGTTCCCTTCTCCTTAGAATACGCTCAAGGAGCAGATCCGCAAAAACAGCGAGCGATTGAGACTTTGTTACAAGAAACTGGGGAGTAGGGAATGGGGAGTGGGGACTGGGTACTATGTACTAAGTAATGGGTAATGGGTTTGTGAAGGTAGAAGGCAAAAAATATGAATTCTTATTTTTACCTTTTACATTTTTCCTTTTCCCTTACCACGTTCCCTACTCCCAACTCCCAATTCCCTATTCCCAATGCACGCAAATCAAGGCAGTATTTTAATAGTTGATGATTCGCAGGATAATCTGCAACTTTTATCTGCTACTCTGTCCCAAAGCGGATACACAATTAGGGGTGTAAATACAGCTTCTAAAGCTCTAATGGTGGCGCAATTGGCTCCACCAGATTTAATTTTGCTGGATATCAAAATACCAGATGTTGATGGCTATACAGTTTGCCAACAACTGAAGGCTGATGAAATAACTCGCGACATTCCCGTAATTTTTCTCAGCGCTGGGGAAGATGTTTTTGACAAGGTGAAAGCTTTTAAAATGGGTGCTGTAGACTACATCACCAAACCATTTCAAGTTGAAGAAATTTTTGTCAGCGTAGAAAATCAACTGACGATCCAAAGACTACAAAAACAGTTGCAAAAGCAAAATTATCAACTTGAAAATGAAATTAAAGAGCGTCAACGGCTTGCGGTTGAGTTAAAGAACCGTAATATACAAATAGAATCTATTTTAAATTTTGCCCAAGTCGGAATTTGTCTGACGGATGAGAATGGATATGTTGTCTATGTCAATTCAGCGTATTGTCAGCTTTATCAGTTTACTAAAGAAGAAATTATTGCTCAATTGCTTACTTTGCATTATCGAAATTTAACAGAGGCAGAAAAAGCAAGTTTAATTCAAGAATATCAAGATTTTATCCGCAATGGCTCATTGTCTGAAAATCAAGAAGTTACTATTAGACGAAAAGATAATTCGCGGCTAACTGTAAATATGACGCGGGGTATTTTTCAAAAGGATGACGGCAAATTTTTTGTCGTGACTTCTGTTATGGATATTACTAGCCGCAAAGATGCAGAAAAAGCTCTGATAACGAGCGAAGAAGGTTGGCAATTAGCTCTTAAAGCAAATAATGATGGCATTTGGGATCACGATCTGAGAACTAATAAACATTTTTTATCTGCTCGCTGTAGAGAGATACTGGGATATGTTGACGATGAATTGAATAATTTTGATCAATGGGCGAAGTTGATTCATCCCGACGATTGGGAGCGGGTAATGAGTGCTTTAATGGCTTACCTAAATAGTCAAACTTCCCAATATATTGCTCAGTACCGAATCCGCTGCAAAGATAATAGTTATAAATGGATTTTGTCGCGAGGAGAGGCACTATGGGATGAAGCCGGAAACCCGATGCGAATAGCTGGCTCAATCACAGACATTAGTTATTGCAAAATTGCTGAAGATGCGCTGCAAAAACAACTTAACCGCAGTAATTTGCTCAGACAAATTACAGATAAAATTCGTTCGGAATTAGATACAAAAAAAATATTAGAGACAGCTGCTAGTCAAATAGGTGAGACACTTGATGTGAGTCGCGTACTTATTCATACTTACGTCAGCTTGCCAAATCCCAAAATTCCCACTTTGGGCGAATTTTTAGCTCCTGGCTATGCTTCGTTGATGAATTTTGAGATACCCGTTGCGGATAATCTTCATATCCAACAAATATTATTGCAAGATAACGCGATCGCCTCTTCTGATGTCTTTGCCGAACCACTGTTGCAAAACGTCCAGGATATTTGCCGACACCTTGAAATGAAGTCCTTGCTGGCAGTACGCACTTCTTACAAAGGTGAAGCTAATGGTGTAATTGCTTTACATCAATGCGATCGCTACCGAGAATGGACAGCCGCAGAAATCGAATTATTAGAGTCTATCGCCGCGAATGTGGGAATTGCCCTAGCACAAACTACACTACTAGAACAAGACAAAAAAGCTCGTGACGAGTTATACATTCAAAATCTTCAACTGCAAGCAGAAATTCGTGACCGACTTTTAACAGAAGCCGCTCTAAAAGCGAATGAAAGCAAATATCGCCGCTTAGTAGAAACATCCCAAGATGTAATCTGGAAAACGGATATCGACGGGTATATTACTTTTGTCAACTCTGCTGTGAGAAAAGTTTTCGGCTACGAACCCGCAGAAATGATTGGGCGTTCTTGGATTGATTTTATACCCCCTGAACAACTTGCCCCAGATAGAGAATTATTTGCGCGTGTTCTCAAGGGCGAGACTGTGTTTCAATATGAGACGAAGCGCATCGCTAAAGATGGTAGCCTGATTTATCTAATGGTGAATGCGATCGCTTTGCAAAATGAAGCCGATTTAGTTGTCGGCATCACAGGCACAGCCAGCAATATTACAGAGCGCAAATCCTTAGAAGCAGCACGTCGCGCTTCTGAAGAAAAGTTTGCATCAGCTTTTCGGTCATCTCCTGACCCAATTGCTCTGAGTACTTTCCCTGAAAGACGTTATATCGAAGTTAACGACAGCTTCTGTAAGCTTTTTGGTTATTCTCGCTCTGAAATTATCGGTCGCACCAACCAAGAATTGAATAATTGGGTAAGTACTGAAGAATGTGCTTTCCTCACCCAAATTTTGCAACAGACGAAAGTTATTCGCAATCATGAAATGGATTTACGCATTGCAACTGGGGAAGTTAAGACAGTACTGTTTAGTGCGGAACTGATCGAGATTGACCAACAACAGTACATGCTTGGTACATGTAAAGACATTACCGAGCGCAAGCACGCGGAAAATGAAAGCCGTTTGCTGTTGTTAACAACCCAAGCTATTACCCGCGCTCAAGATGTCAACAGTGCTTTAGAACGAGTTGTGCGTTTAATTTGTAACACAATTAACTGGGATTTCGCTGAGGCGTGGATACCCAGTGAAGATGGTACTGTTTTAGAACATAAACTGGCTTGGTGTCAAGACCAAAGCAGGTTAGAAAAATTCAGCCGCCATAAAAAGATCACATTTGCGCCCGGTATGGGACTAGCAGGACGAGTTTGGTTAACTAAACAGCCAGAATGGATAGAAAATGTAAGTGCGGTTGGTGAGCCAATTTTTCTACGCTCTCAAATCGCTGCCCGCGTAGGATTCAAAGCCGGTTTTGCCGTTCCAATTCAATCTGATAGTCAAATATTGGCAGTTTTGGTGTTTTTTAAACGCACCTCGCTACCAGTAGATAAGCGTTTGCTGGAATTAGTTGGTGTAGTAGCTGCCCAGTTGGGTGCGCTAATAGTGCGAAAAGAGATAGAAGCACAACACCAGCAAAGCAAAGAACGTTTACAGCTAGCTTTAGAAGCTAGCTATTTAGGCTTATGGGATTGGAATCTCAGCACTGATAAAGTTTATCGCGATTGGCATTGGAAAAAAATGCTCTCGTACAAAGAACACGAGATTGAAGATAATTTCGCAGCTTTTGAGGTATTGGTACATCCAGAAGATTTGCCCGTAGTTAAACAACTTTTAAACGCCCATCTTCAAGGTGCTAGTCCCGTTTATGAAGTAGAATTTCGGATGCGTTCCGCTATCGGTGAGTGGAAGTGGATTCAGTGTCGCGGTCAGGTTTCCCAACGGGATAATAAAGGTCAGCCGCTGCGAATCACCGGTACGCACAAAGACATCACTGAGCGCAAAACTTTAGAAAGAGAATTAGCCTTAAGAGAAGCCCGTCTCAATGCCTTTTTCAGTTGTGCGCCGGTGGGGATGAGCATTTTAGATAATCAATTGCGGTTTGTGCAAATTAACGAACTGTTGGCAGAAATTTACGGACGACGCCAGCGAGATTATATTGGCAAAACTATCTATGAGATCGTACCCGCCGTTATCGCTCCTTTGGTTGCACCATTTTACGAGCAGGTGTTGCGAACTGGTGAACCCATTCTTAATTTAGAAGTCAGCGTCGCATCAACCAAGCAACCGGATACTGAGCGTCATTTCCTCGCTTCTTACTTTCCGATTTTTGGGGAAAATGGTAACTTGTCTGGAGTGGGTACAGTTGTAGTCGAAATTACCGCTCGCAAGCAAGCAGAATTAGCGCTGCTTACCAGCCAGCGCCGCTATCAAACTTTAGCAGAAGCCTCACCAGTTTGCATATTTCATACTGATGCTGAGAATAATTGCTTGTATATAAATAAACGTTGGACAGAGATGACAGGACATCCCCTAGAAGAGGCTTTGGGCAGCGGTTGGATATCTGCCTTAGATCCAGATGATCGGCATCTGGTTTTTGCCGCCTGGAATGAAGCCGCAACTACGCAAACTTTGTATAAATGCGAGCATCGCTTTTTACGTGCTGATGGCACGGATATTTGGGTTATTTGTCAAGCATTACCTGAACTTGACGATAACAAACAAATTAAAGGTTTTATCGGCACAATAACGGATATAACTGAGCGTAAAGTAGCAGAAGTTGCCTTACAGGAAAGTGCAGAAAGAGAACGTACCATCGCTCACGTAATTCAAAGAATGCGCCACACATTGGATATAGAGACAATATTTGCCGCGACAACTCAAGAATTGCGGCAAGTACTCAACTGCGATCGCGTAGTTGTCTATCGTTTTAATCCTAACTGGAGTGGTCAATTTGTCGCCGAGTCGGTAAGCAATAACTGGATTTCTCTGATAGAAGAAGATCAAAACGATCCCAACTTCACCAATGGTGCTTTACAAGACGACCGTTGTGTAGTCAGAATGTTAAATAGTCAAGATAACCAGGTTTTAGATAGTTATCTGCAAAAAACTCAAGGCGGTATGTACCAACGTGGCGCAAGTTTTCTTTGTGTTCCCGACATTTACAAAGCTGGATTTGAAGATTGTTATATCCAACTTTTAGAAAGCTTTCAAGCAAAAGCTTACATTACAGTGCCGATTTTTTGTGGTAATCAATTGTGGGGATTGCTGGCAAGTTATGAAAATTCTACTCCCCGCCAATGGAAAACCGGAGAAATTAGCATTGTAGTTCAAATCGGCAATCAGCTGGGAGTTGCTTTGCAGCAAGCAGAATTGCTGACACAAACTCAAAGACAGTCACAAGCACTACAACAAGCTGCGATCGCTGCCGATGCTGCTAACCGCGCTAAAAGCGAATTTCTCGCCAACATGAGTCATGAACTGCGTACCCCACTTAACGCCATTCTTGGCTTCACTCAAGTTATGAGTCGAGAAAAATCTTTATCCAGCGAAAATCAGCAAAACCTAACAATCATCAATCGCGCCGGCGAACATCTACTTAATTTAATCAACGACATTCTAGAAATGTCTAAAATTGAAGCTGGTAAAACAACATTAAATCCCAGCAGCTTTGACTTAATTCACCTGTTGGATAACTTGCAAGACATGTTGCACTTCCGCGCTGCTGACAAAGGCTTACAATTGACGTTTGAATATTCTTTAACCATTCCTCAATATATACAAACCGACGAAAGCAAACTGCGCCAAATTTTACTCAACCTCTTAGGAAACGCCATCAAATTTACCGATATCGGTAGTGTGACACTGCGCGTGAGAGTGGGGGATGAGGGGGACAGGGGGACAGGGGGACAAGGGGGACAAGGAGGACAAGGGGACAAGGAGACAAGGAGACAAGGGGAAATTTCTTCCCCTGCTTCCCTTGCTCCCCCTGCTCCCCCTGCTTCCCCATCTCCCTCATCTTCCCCATCCCCCCCTCTCCCCCTCCCCCCACTCCCCACTCCCCACTCCCTAATCTTCGAGATACAAGACACCGGTGTGGGTATTTCCCCGGAAGAACTCGACCGTCTTTTTGTCGCGTTTGGGCAAACTGAAAGTGGAAAAAAATCGCAACAGGGAACAGGACTAGGTTTAGCAATTAGCCGTAAATATGTCCAATTAATGGGGGGAGATATTAGCGTCAGCAGTACTTTTGGCGGGGGAAGTACATTTACTTTTGATATTAAAATTAGTTTAGCCGAGGAAGGCGAAATTCAAATTACTCAAACTAAACGCCGAGTTATTGGTTTAGTGCCTAAGCAAAGAGAATATCGCATTTTGGTAGTTGATGATGTCAGAGAAAGTCGTTTGCTGCTAATTAAACTACTAACAGAGATTGGTTTTGTAGTTAAAGAAGCTGTAAATGGTAATCAAGCGATCGCTATTTGGTCAACTTGGCAACCACACTTAATCTTAATGGATATGCGGATGCCTGTGATGGATGGCTATGAAGCCACAAAAGTTATTAAGGCAAAAGAGTCATTAACAGAAGATTACGGACAAATGACAACGGTAATTATTGCCTTAACTGCTAACGTCTTTGAGGAACAACGAACAGCAATGATGCAAGCCGGTTGTGATGATTTTATTAATAAACCATTCCGAGAAGAAATACTATTAGAAAAACTTAGCCAATATCTGGAGTTAGAATATATTTATCAAGAAGAAAGCGCTCGAATTCCAGAAAAAAGCAAAAAAAGCACGCAAGAAATTTTGTTATCTGGCGATTTAGTGCCTTTTTTATCTCAAATGTCGCCAGAATGGTTAGCACAAGTATACAATGCCGCAGCTCAATGCAGCGATGACCTAATTTTTCATTTGATTGAGCAAATTCCACCAGAAAATGTTTTACTGAAGTCTTGTATAGCTGATTTAGCTAATAACTTTTTATTTGAAAAAATTATGAAATTGACAAGAAAGTAGGTAATTGGTAGTTGGTGATGAATAAAACTACGTTCCCCATTCTCCATTTTATAAATACTTTATTAGTTGTTTCCCTTTTAAAAATAAGTCAAATCTACTAATGTCTTTTTCTGATTCAAAAGCCGCAATCGGCACATAATGAAATTGTGTTGGGCAAGTAAATAACCAGTAATATTCAGATTGCTTTGTAGCTTTGAGAAAATGCTCAAATCTCATCTTTGAGAGACTTCCATCTTCGTAAATAACCGTGATAAAGTCTTGATCTATTTCCCAATATCTATTAATAAAGTTTATCTGAGGATTAATTTTCTTTACATTTATCAAAATAGGGGCGATTAAAAGATATATAAAAATAGCTACAAAATATATTGCCATTATATTCCAAAAATCTATTATGAAAGCAAAAATTACATTTATTATCGCCAAAATACCAACACAAATTAATAAAATTTTTCTCTGTTTCAAGTAATGCAGAGTAATCAATTGCCGTAATTGTTTTGGTGTAATATTAAAAGTTTTAGTCTTGATTTGCATGATATTTTCCTGGTGGTTATATTATGTCATGCAGTAGAGACGTTTTGCCGGAACGTCTCTACAATAATTTCTGTGAATTGCCAGACATGATATTATTTGAATCTATCAATATACTGCCACCACAGGTAATAAGATTTGCGAAGGGAAAATGCCGCCATAACTAACAGTTAAAGTTATAATTTTAGCGTCTATTAAACGGTCTTTATTAATTACTTTATCGCTTCCATGATTCATTGCATATGCGGGGAAACATGCTGCACTTAAACTTAAACGCAAGGCATTTCCTTGGATAATTTTCGCACAAGTTGCTTGCAGTTGAATTTTTGTAGCCACCCGATTATTTGTGTTTTGACGCACATAACCTTGCGTCAAATTGTAAACTCGCCCATCGGGGTATACTTCTGATAAAACTGCACACAAATCAAAACTGAGTTTATCGCTGCTGCACCAAATTTCTACGGCGACATCTCCCGCTAAATGCAAGTCTTCTGTGAAAGGTTCGCTAGTGTAGGTTAAAACATCACAACGGCAATCGAGATGCGATCGCTCGAATACACCCCCAGGAATTGCCGCATGTCCGCCCAATGACGGCACAGGTCGCCACGGGTCATGTACCAAAACATCATCAACGCAAGTTTCCGGCAAACTTGTTGTCAGCGTGCCTTCATCTTGCCGCATACTCGCTAACCCAGTACTTGACAAAAAATAAGATTTCTGGTTTGATGGAAGAGTGGGAAAATTTTGCCACATATTAGTTCCCATCTCAAAAAGCCAAACGGGTGGTTGTTGCGGCAAGTCAGTATTCACACCTTTAAGAAATTGGTCAAACCAAGTTATCTGCATTTTATCTACCGGACTCATAGCATTTACACCAAAGTCAACTTCACCAACTTTGCGATTCCAAAGTAAATGCGTCCAAGGTCCGACTAAAAGCTGCTGGCGATATTCACTCCGCGCCGCCATATCCTGATATAAATGCAAAGTGCCGCGTAAATAAGTATCAAACCATCC
>JBPCQW010000544.1:0-2765 GCA_050997715.1 Hassallia sp. | reverse complement strand
CTTATTGGAGAGATTATTCATGAAGCAGAGTATATGTTGGCAGCAAGTAATTATGAGGCGCAAAGTTATAAGTTTTGCAACTTGTAACTTTTTTAATGTTATCTATAAAAACTATAGATGACTATAGTGGCAATTAGAAATTAAAGCACCAAAAATTAGCTTGTGTGAATTAATGCGCTTGGTGCTGATGCTGCTAAAATCAATACTTTGCTTACAGAAATTCAACAAAATTTGAGGTAAAAATGAGACACGAAAAAGTTTCAGCTGGTCTGCTATTAGCGTATGATGATTACCAACGAGAAGGAGCGATCGCTTTAACTCCACAGACGCGATCGCTTGGTATCTTGGCACCCAGAAACGCTATGCAGCAAACCAAGAGCATCGTTTTTATCTACTGCGACGAAGACGCTGACTTAAGACATTTATTACAACAAGGTATCGAAGTCAACCAAAATACCGGAAGTGTTCGGACAGCTTATTTACCCCTCAGTAGTTTAGACCCCTTATCTGAAGAAGCTGTTGTTCATCGCATCAAGCCATCACGCAAAATGCATCTGCGGATGGATGTCGCGAAAAAAGATGTACATGTGTCAGAGTTTCAAAACAAAACCGGACTCACAGGGGAAAAAGTCGTCATCGGCATTGTAGACACCGGTATCGATCCGAAGCACCCTGCTTTTAAAGGTCGAATTTTACGCATTTGGGATCAAACTCTACCCGGTCCCGGTGTGAAAGAAGGCGCCTACGGGGCAGAATTAAGCAAAGACCAACTGACAATTTCCCAAGATATAGAAGGACACGGCACCCACGTTGCCGGCATTGCCTCCGCTGCTGACAGCACTTATAGCGGTGTCGCACCAAAAGCAGAATTAGTCATCGTCAAAAGCGACTTACAAGATGCTCACATTGCTGATGCAGTTCGTTACATTTTCCGCGTTGCTAGTGAAATGGGACGCCCAGCAGTAGTAAATTTGAGCTTGGGTGGACATGCTGATGCTCATGATGGCAGCGACTCCTTATCAAAAATCATTGATACGGAAACCGGTCCTGGAAGAATTGTCTGCTGTGCCGCAGGTAATGAGGGTAACGACAACATTCACGCTCAATCGAAAGTCTCTACCAGTCGCATGTGTAATATGCGCTTTAATGTTCCTCAAAATCAAATAGGCATTGCCTGGTTAAACGGTTGGTATTCTGGCAAAGGTCAGTTAGAAGTATCTGTGCGGAGTCCCAACGGTTTTGTTACCCCCTTCCAAAAAATCATTACTAAAGGCAATCCCGCTCAAGATTACCAATTGCCAGATGCACAGGTGCAAATAGCCACACCAGGACCCGATCCGATGAATGGCGACCATAATTTCTTTGTGCAAATTCGCGGTAATGGTACAATGCCAGTCATGGGAGGCATTTGGCAGTTGCGGATACGTAACACAGGTTCGAGTGAAACACGTTTGGATGTGTGGACGCTAGATGACCACTCGGCGATATTTTTCACTGGGAAAAGTGTACAGGACGCTGTGAAAATCGGTTCCCCAGGAGCTTGCAAGAGTGCGGTTACGGTGGCTTCTTACACTACGAAAGTGAAATATACAGATATTGATGCCAAACCTCAAGAAGTGGGATTGGAATTGCATGATATCTCTGATTTTAGCAGTGAAGGTCCGCTGCGGAATGATGCCCAGAAGCCGGATGTCGCAGCACCAGGAGCGATGATTGTTTCTACACTATCATCTACGGCTCAAGGTTTTGGGCGATCGTCGATGATTAATTCTAAGTTTGTGGTTTCCGCTGGCACTAGTATGGCAACACCTTTCGTTACTGGGTTGGTGGCACTGTTGTTGCAACGTAACCCCAAACTTGACCCAGCGGGTGTTAAAGAATTGTTACGCAAACATAGTTCCATTCCTAAAAAAGCTGCGGGAACGTTTGATAGTAAATGGGGCTTTGGATTGATTGATGCCAAAAATCTGTAAACAGGGATAGAAGCATAGTTAATTAGGTTGGTATAAGGGTAGGCAAAAAGTCTACCCTTATTACCAAAGTAATTATTTAACTAAGATTATTTAGGCGATCGCGCTTTTAAAGGCACAACACACTGGAAACACATTTGCTAATTTTTATTAAGTATAACCACGTAGAAAAATGCGTATAATATAAAATTATAATGAATCTTTTAACTGTTTTCAGTAATTCTTGTTAGTGTAAGTGAATTTAAATATAACAATTTCAAAACGAACATACTAATGATTACTTTACGTATAAAAGAAATTATCGAAGCTAGAGGTTTATCCCCAGAGACACTTAGCAACCTTTCAAGCGTTCCGTTGAAGGCTATTCAAGCATATATAACATCTCCAGCTATTGAAGCTATCACAGGCATAATAGCTGAACATCTGAGAAAAATTGCCGAACAACTTAATGTACCTGTGATTGAGTTAGTTAAACCTGTAGCCAAGAAAGTAGCTTTCAGATTGAAGATTCTTGAACTCGCTAAAGATAAGAAGTTATCGCTTGCAGAGTTAAGCAAGCTTTCCGACGTCGACCTTGCAGTACTTGCATTCTATAGTACGCAGCCTATTTCTCAGCAAAAACTTGCAGAATCTCAATGTCAAAAACACCTTATTGGCATTACTAACGCTTTAAATTGTCGTATTGAAGATTTGCGAGTAACAGCAGATTTGCCAATAACTAAGCTTTGTATTCTTAAAATGATACAGGATAGAGGCATACTTCTGGAAGAGTATAGTATTTTAACAGGAATCAAT
>JBPCQW010000532.1:0-10596 GCA_050997715.1 Hassallia sp. | reverse complement strand
GACCAAGCAATGACTGAGGCTGTAAACTATATTACCGAAGAGGATGCCTTCGGTTGGTTCAACCACTGTGGTCTATTTACCTGAAAATTGCTGTAATTCGTAGAGAAGCCTTAAATCGCATCGGTGGTATTAAAGCTGTACGACACGCTTTGATAGATGATTGCGCTCTTGCTTCTGCGGTGAAGAGGGAGGAGAGGGGGGGAGTGGGAGAGGGGGGGATGGGGGGACAAGGAGGACAAGGGAGACAAGGAGGACAAGGGAGACAAGGAGGACAAGGGGGACAAGGGAGACAAGGAGGACTTTCTTTCTCATCTCCCTTATCCCCCTCATCCCCCTCATCTTCCTCATCTCCCTCCGAAGCACCCACAGGTCGCATCTGGCTGGGATTAAGTACTTTAACTCGCAGTTTGCGTCCCTATCCTTCTTTAACTACGATTTGGGATATGGTTGCGCGTACTGCTTATACGCAATTGAATAATTCGCCATTGCTGTTAATTTTGACTTTGGTGGGGATGACTTTGATTTATATCGTTCCACCTTTGGGTATTATTTTGGGTGCGTTGATGGGCAACTGGGGAATCGCATTTACAGGTTTTTTGACATGGTTGCTGATGAGTCTGGCTTATTTACCCACCATCCGCTTTTATAAATGTCCTGTGTGGTTGGTATTTTGCTTGAGTGCGATCGCTTTTCTCTATACTTTGATGACTTTAGACTCTGCTTTGCGTCATTGGCAAGGGCGAGGGGGTGCTTGGAAAGGACGAGTGTATCCGGGGTAAATTTATTAAATATTTTACGGAACACCCCCGCATGGGGGTTATTTTTTGGCATGGTGCGTGTCACTATCACGCCATCCCTTTGAATCTGGGTAAGCTGATATCAGAAATTTAAATGCAGGTGTGGCAAAAATATAAAGGCTCGAAACGTGAACATGAATAAAGTTGGAAACTATGACACCTCAAGAATTTTTAGAAGATTTGGCGCTAGCTAATACAGACTCACAGAGGCTAGTAGTTTTTGCGCGATACTTGGATACAACCGCGCTAGATAATGCCACGACTCGAAGGTGGAGAAGCCTTTCTTACAGTAACGAAATTCAAATGTCGCTCAACAATCTTGCCTTTCATCTAGAGGCACTTGCCGAGGCAGGAGTCGAGTAGTAAACCATATTTAGAGCAGTGGGGAAATGAGGGGGACAAGGGGGGGTAGGGGAGGCAGGGGAGATAAGAGGGAATCTTAACTATTGACTCCAGACTCCAGACTCCCCCTCTCCCCATCCCCAACCTTACTTCCCGATAGATTTGGTTGTCACTCCTTTTTCATAATGCAATGTATAGACACCCAATGCACGAAAGACCCGATACCATAAACCCATTTGCACACCTGTGGAGAGCATTTTACTGACGTTGGTTTTTGCGGTTTTAAACTGTGAGGACGTTAATTGGTCGCCGTATAAGTCGCGGACTATTGCATCGACGTGAAAATGCAGTTCCGGTCGGTGACGCATCAAAATCAATATGGCATTCTGAATCGAGTAATCTTGGAATTCTTCTAGTAGAGGTAAAGTTCCCGGTTTTCTGGCAATGGTCAGTTTGGGAATGTCGGAAATGTCCGGTTCTTTTTCGACAAGAGCGGTAGAATCAACTAGTTGAGAAGCTGTCTGTGAATCTTCCTCAATATCATCTTGCTCAATTTCATCTTGACTATTCAAGAGCAAAGCTGTGCCAGAGGATGAATCAGATATACGTCTTTGAGGTTGATACATCTGCTCTTCTAGGGCGTACCCTGATATTAGAGCTTCTAGAGTAGTAATCTGCTTGCGGACTAATGATAGACGACGCTCTAAGTCAACTACTTCTAAGACGTAGCGATCGCGCTCTGCTTGGAGTAAACTCAGAATCTCAGACAACTCAGACATAGAACTACTATTCAGTGAAAGGAACAAATCGGTGGAATCTAAGGAAGTTTTTGTCAAGGCTCACGTTCGTGTGATTAAGCAAAAAGTTTATCGCTTTGTCTGTAAAGAGTGCAATCTGGTGGTTGAACGCACTTGCTTTCCATCACAGCCGTTGTATTGCGATCGCTGCCGTCCTCCCAAACTTAAAGTCGAAAAACCTCCCTCCAAGTCAATCAAATCCAAGAAGAAACCCAAAACAAGAGAATCCGTGTCTACGAGTCGGGGATAAGGAAGATGGGGAGACAAGGAGGACAAGGAGGACAAGGAGGACAAGGAAGAAATTTCTATATCTCCCTTGTTCCCCCCCTCTCCCTTGTCTTTCCCCTCTCAAGAACTCTCAAGAACTCTCCCCATCTCCCCACATCTCCCCACATCATTGCCTAAACATAGCGCTGCAACAAACCAATCATCACCTCTGGTAATTCTAAATGTGGCAGGACTCCGGAAGATGCGATCGCCTGAAAATCTCGAATTGCATCTGTATTTATATTTGCCAACCTTCGTCCTAATTTGACGCTGGTAAATTGCGCTTTTTCACCCCAAAACATTACAGTCGGAATTCTTAATTGCTTAATATACAAACTTAAGTCAAAATAAAGGTCGCCACGCAAAAATGCCAATGCAGCAAATTTAGCATTAGGCTGTTGTGCAGAAGTTAAATAAGCCTGCACCATTTCTTCGGATACTCGTTGAGCTTTAGCAAACAAGAAGTTTTGTAAAAAATTGCGGACTGCGATTTCATTTTCCGCACCAAGGGCATATATTAAATTATCTAACAGTGGCGTATTAATTAACCCAAGTGGAAGTCTACGTCCCGCACCTTGCCCAAAGTCATCAAATCCAGAAGGACAAACGAGAAACAGTGCTTTAAATAATTCAGGTTGTTGAATCGCAAGACGGACAGTCAAAGCAGCTGTCAGAGAAGATGCGATCGCTGTTACAGGAGTGTTAGAAGTTTGAGTGATAAATTGAGCTATGGTATTTAAATAATCGCTGATTTGATAATCTCGCACTGGATGAGCAGAATCACCCCAACCAATTAAATCAGGTGCCAATATGCGGTGAGTAGCAGCGAAAGCGGGGTAAACTTTAGACCATTCATAAGCAGATGCTCCACCACCAAAGTTGTGCAAAAACAGTAGCGGAGGTAAATCAATGTCAGTTATCAACCAAGGTGCAGTGGTTTGGGTATAGTAAACCATTCCTCCCAAGGAAGTATTGACGACTTTATGCCCAAAACCAGGAGGTTGAAATCGAAGCATAATATGCTATTCTCATAAATTTATATTTATGTTATGGAAAAAACAGACTTTTACAATCTTGTCTAATCAAATTATCAAATCATACATATTATAGAGACGTTCCTTTCGTAAGCTCTCTACATCGGTTGCGGTATTTTTATGACTGTTAATAAGCACGGATATAATATTATTCACCCATTTCTCCTAATATCTGATCGAGAAAATCTTCAATCATACTGTGATTTAAAGAACTCAGAACAGCCGGACCGCAGAGAAACTCTTTAATAGTCATTTTTGCTGAGTAAAAGTCTTTGACATAATCGCGTATTTCTGAGATAATTTTAATTTGAGACTCTATTTGTAATGAGATTTCATCAATCGGGTCAAATCCTTTTTTCTTTACTTTCTTGCATTCCGAAACCATTGCGCCTTCTGGGGTGTTTTTAAAGCTGCGAAGTTCTTGTTTTAAGGTTTCGTATTGAGTTTTGAGGAATTCATTTTGCTGTTCTATACGAGTACATTTTCTCGTTAAATCGTCTTCACTGTTGCTATCAATAATTTCTCCTACCTGATGTTTTTTTTCAATTTCCAATAGTCGTGCTAAATCTCCTTCTTGGTAAGCTTTGTTAATTTCTTTCATTATCTCAGTATGACGCATCTGCGTTTCGCTATCGGTCGCTTTATCCGGGTGAAAGATTTCGGCTAAACGCAAAAAGTAAGAGCGAATCTTTTTTGATTCCTCCGTTCTGCTGGCAGAGGGTGATTCTAATTCGGGTTCGGGTTGGTATTGCTGCTGACGGTATTCGTGTGGACTTTCGTTTTCTTCTTCGTTGAATTCAAATAGTTCGTCTTCTGTATCTTCTTCGTCATCGACTTTTCGACTGATGATTCCTGCAACTTGAAGATTGTGGTAAATTCGGGCAATTTTGTGCTTGGTTTGTTTGGCAAGTTTTTTCTTAGTTAGGATTTCATTGAATAAGGTATGAATTTCTTCGTCCAGAGCATTTATTTTTTGAAACTTGGGGGTAGTGCGTTGATAAATTTGTGTAGCGATAGAGCGCATCTGCTCAACAAAGTTATTCAGTTCGGTGCGTTTTTTCTTAATCTGTGTTAAGAGACGTTTGTGTTGTGTTTCCAGCCCTTCTAAGCGAATATGGACTGTGGAGGGTGCTAGGGTTGTAGCGGTAGCGCGTTTGGGTGCTGAGGTTCGACGAGTCATAAAAGCTATGAGTTAATTTAGGGTGTAAGTTAATTAGCAGATGGCTTTTTGTTTTGACTAGTGTAGCAAATCGATGTTAGAGCGGTTCGTTAATTCTTTATACCTTACACGCAAATGGTACGAAGGTGGCAAAAACATAAGTCTTATTTGTAGTTTATTTAACTTATAAACTTTGAAGTAAAACATAAAACTTTCGAGAAAAGTATGCAAATACAACTTACATATAGAAAGAAAGGTAAATAATTAAAGGATGCATTCATCTGCATCAATATATTAACGTGTTCGCGCATCCTAACCAACTTCTATAGAGGAGATAAAAAAGTGCAAATTACTAAACGCAATGTCGAGTTAAGAGTTGATGACAATTTAATGCGTGTTTATGTAGCAGCACCTTCTTCGCCAGGAGTTTACCCAGGTATTATATTTTATAGTGATATTTATCAGTTAGGCGGTGCTATGATTCGTTTAGCTAACTACTTAGCAGGTTATGGTTATGTGGTAGCTGCCCCGGAAATTTTTCATCGAACTGAAGCAGTTGGTTTAGTGATTGAACCAGATGATATTGGTCGGATGCGGGGTAACGATAATGCGATTCGTACGGCGATCGCTCATTATGATGCTGATTGCCGTGCTGTGATAGAATTCCTCAAGGCAGAAAGTTCGGTTTCTTCTGGTAAGATAGGCACTCTCGGCTTTTGTATTGGTGGACATTTAGCTTTTCGGGCAGCCTTTGAAAGCGAAATTAAGGCAGCAGCCTGCTGTTATCCTACGGGTATTCCTAGTGGTAAACTGGGTAAAGGGGTAGCCGATACAATCAAGCGGGTAAGCGAAATCAAGGGGGAAATGCTAATGGTGTTCGGTACTCTTGACCCCCATATCCCAGAAGCAGACCGACAAACTTTAATTAAAGCGCTTGAGAATGCTGGTATACCTCACGAAGTTTTCTTGTATGAAGCGGAACATACTTTCATGCGGGATGATGGTTATCGCTATGATTCTGCTGCGACTACCTCTGCTTGGTCGGAAATAATAGCTTTCTTTGAGCGGATGTTTGCGGTTTGAAGAAAAAGCAAGTTTTCAGCTTTTGGGACTTAGGCACAAAAAAAGAATAACGAACCGCAGAGGACGCAGAGGACACAGAGGAATGAGAGTTAGAGAGGGTTACTGCTGAGACATGTGTTTAAATTGCTGGTATTGTTTGTCTTTGGATTCAACGTATTTATTTAGGGTTTTTTTAGTAGCGATCGCATTATCATAATCTTCACCACCTTCGGAAATTATACGCGATCGCACACGCTTGCGAATGTCTGAAACAATTTTGCCGTTTATCAATCTGGTCTTTGACCAATCTAAAATAGGTGCGGGATATTCACCTTTGTTGATGTACGCTCCATCGATAATTTCCGTTAAGCTGTAACCGTGTAGTTCTCTAATCCAATAATTGAGAAAGCGACCATTTGCATCTTTTTCGGGAATGTTTTTGTTGGGATTATAAATCCGGAAAGTGTCACTTAGGGGATTGGTGATTCCAGCTTGCATCTGCCATTGCCAATTGTTAATTGCTAAATCACCATCGACGAGATAATTCATGTAGTGACGTGCGCCGTGATGCCAAGATATACCACAATTAATTGTTAAGAATGTAGCACACATTGCCCGCATCCGAAAGTTCATCCAGCCCATTATTTGCAATTGCCGCATACTGGCATCGAGCAGCGGGAAACCAGTTAATCCTTGCTGCCAAGCGTGAAATAACTCTTGTTGTTGTGGAGTTAATTCAGTTGGTGTATAATACTCATCAAACTCAGGATAACGATTGGTGTGTGCTATTTCGGGATGAAAGTACAACCGTTGAGTAAAACTATCGTGCCAACGCAAGCGATCGCGAAACGCTTTTAAAGAAAATTCCGCTTTCGGCTCATTGACAAGTTCTGCTGCTCTTGCTTTGGTGCGTTGATAGACATTTCTGACGCTGATAGTACCAAATGCCAGATGAGGTGAAAGGTGAGACGTTGACCCAGCTTGAGCTAACCACGGTTGTGAAAGCTTCCAATGATAACCGTGGAATCTGCGCTTCAGAAATGAATCTAAAGTGGTCAAAGCTTGCTTTTCTCCACCCTTAAAGTAAACTTGCTCGGTTTCCCAAAAAGCGCTGTACTTTTGCTTAAGTTGTTTGATGGTGATTTGCGGTAAGTTAAGCGAGCGCTTCGGGGTATTTATCTGGGTTGGAGTTGGGTGTGGTGATTGTCTAATATAAGTGTAATATTCATCAAACCATCGGTCGCGGTGTTCGTCGTCAGTTTGCACAAAGTTATTTAGACCGATGTGACAGTCGAGATTGAGTTGTTGGTAGAAATCGCCGATCGCGCGATCGCGTTCAATCCCATACTCAACTTGCACATCTCGATTGAAGTAAAGCTTCGGTTTCTCAGGCTCCTCCATCAGTTGTCTTGTCAACTGCTGTAAAATATCTAGAGAATTCCCCTCAAATAAGTACAGCCGACTACCCAAAGAACGTAAATTGCGGTCTAAGTTTTCTAAAGACTCAAACAAAAACCTTACACGTGCTTTACCTACCTCAGGTTGCTGATAAAACCAGGGGTCAATGATAAAGCACGGTAAGACTTCCGCATTGTTAGGAGTCGCATTCGCTACACTTTCGTTGTCATTTAGCCGCAAGTCTCGTCGAAACCAAAGAATGTGCATACATATGTACTATAATTCTATTTATATTTTGGCATTTTTCCTTCATCTGTCGTGCCAACGATAATAGACTTCTTCCAGAAGTAGGGGAAAGGGGAAAGGGGTAGGAAAAAAGCTCTCTCACTAGGGGTGCAAAAAGAATGAGTGAAAGAGGTCTAATAAAGATAGATTATTAGGAGGAAAAAGCGTGGGAGCGATACTGGTAGCAGGTGCGACGGGTGGTGTCGGTAAGCGTGTAGTGCGACGACTGCTGGAAAAAGGTGATAAAGTGCAATGTCTCGTCCGGGATATCGACAAAGCACGGTCTATTTTGGGTAATGATGTTGACTTAATTGCTGCGGATATTACTAAACCGGAAACTTTAACTTCTCTAGTGATGAATAATATCGAAGCTGTCGTATGTTGTACAGCGGTGCGGGTGCAACCAGTTGAGGGAGACACAGCAGATAGAGCCAAATACAATCAAGGCATCAAATTTTACATGCCGGAAATAGTGGGTGATACTCCCGAAAACGTGGAATATCAAGGTGTGAAAAACTTGGTACAAGCGGCAGCGAAATCTTTGCAAAAATCGAGCGAAAAGGTGATATTTGATTTCACAAATATATCAGAAGAGTTGAAGAATACTTGGGGTGCATTGGATGATGTAGTCATGGGTGGTGTAAGTGCAAGTAACATGCAATTTGTGGAAAACACAGCTTTATTTACTGGCAATGTTTCCACCGCAAATTCTGGGGGATTTGCTTCTGTGAGAACTACAAATTTCACTCCACCCTTCAATTTATCTGGTTGCGAAGGTATAGAATTGCGCCTTAGAGGTGACGGGAAACGTTATAAAATCTTTCTGCGGACAGAAGCAGTATGGGATGGCATTGGTTACGGTTATTCTTTTGATACTGTCGCAAATACTTGGATAGATATTCACATACCTTTTGCCGATTTGATTCCAGTATTTCGCGCAAAAAGTGTCAAAGATTGTCCGCCAATTGAAAAGAGCAAAATTTGCTCATTTCAATTGATGTTAAGTAAGTTTGAATACGATGGTGCTTTAAATCCTAAGTTTTCTGATGGTGGTTTTTGTTTGCAGTTGGAATCAATTAAAGCCTATGGTGGGGCAAATTTACCACAATTTGTTCTTGTGAGTTCAGCGGGTGTAACTCGTCCTGGAAGACCAGGAATTAATTTATCAGAAGAACCGCCGGCAGTCAGATTAAATGATGAATTGGGGGGAATTTTAACTTGGAAGTTAAAGGGAGAAGATAGTTTAAGGGAAAGTGGAATTCCTTATACAATTATTAGACCTTGTGCGTTAACTGAAGAAGCTGGAGGAAAGGAATTAATTTTTGAGCAAGGGGATAATATTAGAGGAAAAATCAGCCGTGAGGATGTAGCTGAACTTTGCGTGCGATCGCTACAAATTTCAAAGGCATGTAATGTTACCTTTGAGGTGAAACAGAAAGAAGATAACGCTAATTCTATCGATTGGCAGAGGTTATTTTCTGACTTACAAGCAGATAAATAATTAAAAGTAGGGGTGGGGTTTCCCCGCCCGTTATGAGGTATGAATAAAATCTGGGCGCTTGGTGTCGCCGTTTTTCTGGTAATTATTATTTGGGGCGGTTTATTGTCGTACCCTGCCTTATCGCAGCAAGTAGAATCCCGTCTTTATAACTTGGAGGCGGATGTTAATCGTGTGGAGTCGCGCTTAAATCAGATAGAGTCTGTGCTAAATCAAAATCGTTCCCCATCGTCAAGATTACCAGTTACATTACCACAGCCGACGCGTAACAACAGACGTAATGTATCCCAACAAGACCCGATGTTTGATAGGCTAGCAACTTTAGTAGTTGAATTGAAGCAACAAGTCAACAAATTAGAGGCACGAGTTTCTAAGTTGGAGCCACGCTGATAGGAAATTAACATGGCAACGAATACCAATCAAGCAGCAACTTATGAAGGTGGATGTCATTGCGGTGCAGTGCGCTTTCGGGTGATAGTCGATAATCACAAAATCGATGATTGCAATTGTTCTATTTGTAGGAAGAAGGGCTTTTTACATTTAATTGTGCCGCAAGATAAATTCACTTTGTTGCAAGGGGAAGATTTTTTGAGCAACTACAGATTCAATACGGGAGTTGCTGAACATAAATTTTGCTCTGTTTGTGGTATTCACTCTTTTTATATTCCGCGCAGTCACCCGGATTGTATTGATGTGAATGTGCGGTGTCTTGATGGTGATGTGATGTCAAACTTTGAAATTGTCCCTTTTGATGGTGCGAATTGGGAAGATAATATTCATAAGTTGATTAATTAACTCCTGACACCAAACCCCAACACCCTGTAAGGGTGTCGCTATACGTACAAAGCCCACCTGCGTGGGCTGAAATTGGAATACTTATAGGCTGCGGAGGCACACGAGTGTTCGTATAGCCGAGGCAGCGCGTTGCGGAGGTTCCCTCCGTTGTAGCGACTGCCGTCCACTCTTCTAGAGTGAGGGTATTTTGGCGATCGCGTAGCGTGTCCTTCAGGACAAGGTATTGAATAATGATCGTTAAATAAACCTCATTATTCATGTTCTGAACACGAAACGTCAGCCTTTTATCTTCAAACTTCAACTTCCGAACTCGAAACGTCAGCCTTTTATCTCGAAACTTCGTGTTCTGAACACGAAGTTTCAGCCTTTTTTCTTCAAACATCGTGTTCGGAACACGAAACTTCAGCCTTTTTTCTTCAAACATCGTGTTCCGAACACGAAACTTCAGCCTTTTATCTCGAAACTTCGTGTTCTGAACACGAAACGTCAGCCTTTTATCTCGAAACTTCAGCTTCCGAACACGAAACGCCGAGTTCAGAACTCGAAACGTGAAAAAATAAGTGCGATCGCTACTCTAATTTTAGATTATTGAGTAAAAATATCCTTGACATCAACCGAATAACGTGTATATGCTTTTACCCCAGCGTTAACACTCCTGCGGGAAAATCTGCTAGCAATCGCTTTGTCTGCTACCAACACACACCCAAGAGGATGTCTTGCAGTTCATCTCCTCCCAATGCTGGAATTGCAAACTCTTCTTCATCTAAAAACACGCTTCCTTGATAAAGATTAAATTGTACTTCTCCTCTTGCCGTTCGCATTTCTTCTCTCTGACTCTCGCGCAACCATCCCAAACTAAGAGCATCTTGGTTGTCAATCGCCAGCCAACCAGTAAATCCTGTATCTAGAAGCGCCTGGACTGGAATTATATCACCATCAGCAGCAATTAAACCAATTTCAAAGATTAACTCACCCTGACTGTTAAATTCTCCAAAAATCATATTTTGCCGCAGGCTCCAGTCTCATTGATTCGCATCATCAGACGCATAGTATCACCAAATTGCTCACGAGCTTTCTGCCTGGTAACATTTTCATCTAGCTCAATCAAATAATCTCCGCTTTCTGGCTCAATTACAATAAACCAGTTGTAGTGGTCTTTGAT
>JBPCQW010000404.1:0-20386 GCA_050997715.1 Hassallia sp. | reverse complement strand
TTGCAGTGTTATCTGATTGCCCTCGAAAACCAAAGCCCATTTGATCAACTTTAATATTGTAAGCCATATCTGTAACTGCTACTTCTGACTTAGCTTGTTCCAGTGACAAAGTTTGAAGATTACTTGTAGTTAAATATCTACTGACAATACTCAGCCCGAAAATTGATATTAGTTCCGAAGCAATCAATACAATAAACTGTTTGCGAGCAATAGAAAGATTAGCGAAGTTTTGCCATAAAGAAGGTTTTACTCGCAACGTACTAAGCTTATTGATAGATTGTGCAAATTTTTTTAATCCAGAGTCTTGAGCAGAGTTATTTAATAAATCTTTTTCCGAACTAAATTGACTATCTTTTGTTGTTAAAAAATGTTTATTCACTTCAATTTTCCTCTTAATTCAGTAACTTATGAATTTTCTTCGCAGCAGAAATTGAACAGTTTTAGCAATAAGCTTAATAACTGCCGAAGAGATAACGAATACATATTTACAAGCTAATATCGACTTAAGCGATGATGAAAAGATTAAGCCTACGAGCGTAAATATACGTCATCAATTGAAACAATCCAGCTGATTTCTAACCGGGAATTTAAATTGAGGGATACACCATAACATCAGAAAGAAAATAAAGATGCACTCGGAGATCAAAAAAAAGTTTCGCCAGACTAGTCTGATATAGCTCATGAGTTAAGTAATTAATTTATCATGAATATAAATTTACGACAATAAAATGTCAGTCTAAAGTTATATTTTTGACAATATTAGCTGAAAACAAAGATATATAAGGCGTTTCCGCTCATTCCTAAATTGATCTGTAAGAATAATCTCATACATGCTATACTTACGTATAACTTAATAACCTTATGATATCAGGATGGGGAGAGTATTAATAAGGTATATTTGCTTCGGAGAATATATCCTGCCAACTCTGATAATAAAAGTAGATCGCAGCCAGCAGTAAATAAAATATTTAGGTATAGCCAACATTTCTATTACTGACAATTATCACAGTGAAATGCTTTGATAACAGGACTTTGCTGGTATTTTCAAAGACCAAAAGCCTAAAAATTCGCGTGTATAATTTCGCACGTTTTTTTTGAAAAAAAAACGTATTGCCTATTTATTGCAAGTCAGTTTGCGCGATCGCAGTCGTCACCAAGAGCAAATTTAACTTTCATCGGTGACGACTAGTTTCGCAACAATCAATCTAAAGTTTTTATCACTCTCAGATAAATAGACTAAATAGCTGATTTTTCGACGCAAGAAAGCGAAAATTCAAGGAATCAGTGCCAACATAACAAACATTTTTGCCATCCTCAAACGGGAAAAAATACGATCTACATCAGATATCGCTAACCGTTTCTGTAGTCGCTATTTTTAATGGTAAAGAAAGCACATAGCGGTATCCTGATTCTGGTGAACCTTGAATCGAAATTTGTCCACCGTGCAAGGAAGCCAGATTACAACTAAGCAACAGACCCAAACTTTCGCGAGACATGCTTTTATGCGGCTTACTTAAATCTAATTTGGAATCAACACCAAATTCGTATGAATTTGAATCATCCAACTCTACTAATGGCAAACTCCTTACTTGCTCTTGATTTTTCTGATGAATCTTGTAGTTTGCAGCCTCAGCGGTCAGTTCCACCAACGCGACTGGACTTAGACGAAAATAAGGATCAACCTCGGTTATACCGTCTCCCAACCAAGGATGCGATACCCAGACAGTAATATTGAGTGTATCTTCCTTGTAAGAAACATGAATGCGAACAACGCTACCTGTAGCAGAAAGTTGAATAACGCTGAAAACCAGGTGATAAAGCATTTGTCGCACCTTGTCTTTATCCAAAGTCCAAATGCGACTGCGGTTTGGTTCTATCGACAAGCGAATATCTTGCTCTCTCCGGTTGGCTGCTTCTTCTAAGGTATTAATAGCTTGTTGACAAAGCATTTCAATATCCATAGGAGCTAGATTCAGCACATTCGGGCTTTCATCTACTGCTCCGAGTTCGCTAATTTCATTTACCAACGAAAGCAAATATCGACCACTGTGTTGAATAATCTCTACATATTCTCTTTGCTTAGTCGTCAAAGGTCCATAAATCTCACGTCCCAAAACACTAGCCATACCTAACACAGATGTCAACGGTGTACGCAACTCTTGAGTTAGCTGCCCCAATAGTTCCAGCTTCAGTTCCTTGGTAGGATCGGTGTCTTTTTCTATTAGGGGTGTGGTGATTCTGATTTCGCTGCGCTGCTCATCCTTAAATGGGAAATGAGAAATGTTATTGTGAGTGCTTTCTGGCTTTGATTGCAAAAGTCGATTGCGCTCAAATTCACTCATGCACCAACGAGCTATGATTTGTAGAAACTCAATATCTCGATGGGAAAATTCATGTTCCCTGAGATACATGACTGCCAGCGAACCCAGACAATGCCCAGAAGCATCAATTAGCGGTGCCCCCATGTAAGCGCGAATGCCATAATCTTTTACCAATTTGCTACTTTGCAGTTCTGCATCCGTGATTTTTCGCGTATCGGTGATTACCACTATTTGCGAAGTCTCTACCACCTGGGTGCAAAACGATTCCCTTTTTAATAGTTGACGAGTTTGTGCCAGCTGATTCATGATTCCCAGTCTGGATAAGCCTACTGCTGACTTGAACCAATGACGTTCTTGATCGACAAATCCCAATATGCAAATTGGGGAATCCAAAAAGTGAGCAGCAGTTTGAGTCGCTTCTTCAAAAACAGGAATCGTTTCTGATTGTCGCAAACCTAGTTCCAACAATGCTTTTAGTCGTTGTTGTTCTTTCGTTTCCTGGGAAGCCCAACCATCTTTGAGGGCAAACAACTTGTTTTCCGGCTCTACCATTGCCACTGTTACCTTGATAATTGTTTGATGCTGTAATTTATATAACCCCTATCTATGGGTTATTGTTTGCTAATTTAAGCATTCCCCAATTTTGCAGCCGATAAACAATTTTGCCGCAAAATTTTTTACCTTACTTAAAATTATTGAGTGCTGAGTAAAACAAGAAATACTTTGAGAATGCGACTCGTGTATTAAGTTTATGGTATATGAATGCATTTTGGTAAGCAATGCCTACACGTATAGTGGCTTGTTGTAGATATCGAGAAAGCAGTTCACTAATTATCTAATAGACGAATGGCAATTATTTGGGGAAAGGGGTAAGAAAAAACATGCACTTCTTTTGCCACTGCAAAGGTATTAATCCAAAGCAGGGGTTTTCTTTGAACTCGCTGCTGTATCTTACTTTAGGTTTTAATGTCAGAAGCCCGTTAGTTTTGGATTTGAGGTGGGTACGATAACGCTGAGGATAAAATTTTCCGATTCTTAATATATTATAAAGGGAACATTTTCCGTTTATATACTCAATCCAATTTCAGAAAAATTATTTTTTTACTTAAATTTACTGAGGCTGTTTCATCGAAAATTCTAAAAGCGATATCTACGGTAACTTACGAAGATCGTGCTTCAATTTTATCAAACTATGTAAAGTGATTTATCTGCTAATTAATCCAATAAATATTAAATATAATTTTTTATTTTTTCAATAATAAATTGACAAAATCTGAAAAAAAATGAAAGATGCAATCCTTTTTTGCTAAAAAGAAAAATGGCAACTAAAGTAAAAATTAATAAAAACTTCACAAATACTTCATAATCAGTAATTACCCAAACTTGGGTATTCAGTCAAAAATGGATTAGATGTGAAAAAAACCGGATTTTGAGATTAATTTTGAGGCTTTCTGAAAAAGAATAATATGACAATTAGAATTCCTTTTGTAGACCTTAACTTACAACACCAATCGATGAAAACTCAATTGCAGCAAGCAATGCAGGCTGTATTTGAAAAAGGAGATTTTATTTTAGGGCAAGCATTGAAAGATTTTGAGACAGCATTTGCAGCGGAATCTGGGACGAAATACGGTATTGGTGTTGCTTCCGGAACCGATGCGATCGCTCTCGGCTTGCAAGCTTGTAATATTGGTGCCGGCGATGAAGTAATTTTGCCAGCAAACACCTTTGTCGCCACCCTAATTGGCGTGCTGCGAGCGGGAGCAAAGCCGATTTTTGTAGATTGTGACCCCGAAACAGCCTTAATTGATTTAGAAGCGGCAGCAAGAGCAATTACGCCGCATACCAAAGCGATTATCCCCGTGCATCTTTATGGACAAATGGTATCGCCGCAACAGTTGTTAGACTTTGCCGTTACCTACAAAGTGCTAATTTTTGAAGATGCGGCACAAGCGCATTTAGCCGAACGCGATGGATATCGCGCCGGTTCGGTGGGGATAGCAGCAGCCTTTAGTTTTTATCCGAGTAAAAATTTAGGCGCATTTGGGGATGGGGGAATACTGCTAACAAAAGATGCAGATGTTGCCCAGAAAATGACACGCTTGCGGAATTATGGCGCATCCTCGAAGTATTATCATACCGAAGCGGGTACGAATAGCCGCTTGGATACCATGCAAGCGGCAGTGTTGCTAGAGAAATTACCATACTTGCCGAATTGGAATAGCGATCGCCTGAACATTGCCCAACAGTATGATGCTGAATTAGCACCCCTAAATCGGCTAGGCATCATCCCCATGCAAAACCAAAGCGCTACAGGACACGTTTATCATCTTTACGTCGTCAAAATCGATGATTCTTGTCCCCTAGAACGCCAAAAAATTCAGGAACAACTCACAGCAGCAGGAATTCAAACAGGCATTCACTACCCAATTCCTTGCCATCTCCAGCCGGCATTTACCGACTTAGGTTATCAAATTGGAGACTTTCCCCAAGCAGAAAAGCAAGCAAAGCAAATATTATCATTACCCATGTACCCAGGCTTAAGCCATAGCCAAGTCAAAGAAGTTGTCGCAGCCTTGGCATCAATCGTCACCGGCGAACAACAACAGTTATTGTGCATTTAATCACTAATGGCTAATTGCTCATTATCATTTAAGTATGAGCTATTAGCCAAAGCGCAAATATTAAATATTTAATTTTAAATCGCTGAAAACTATGACATTACAGCGTCAGATTCAAAACAGAAACGCAACACAATTGTTCAGCTTCGCCATTTTCGGTGTATTAGCGCTGCTTTATGCCCCAATATTGCTGCACTGGTTGGATGGTTGGCTAAACAAAAGTATTAGTACAGAACACGAATATTTTAGCCACGGTATTATTGGTATACCTTTTGCCGCTTACCTGAGCTGGATAAACCGAAAAAAATGGCAAAGACTGCCAGATGTCAATCATCCTTTGGGTGTAGCCTTATTGATAATTGGGGGAATTTTTTATCTTAGCGGCGTCACCGAATGGGTTAACCTTTCCTTTCCCGCCATCTTAGCAGGATTGTGCTTGTGGTTAAAAGGAATTCCCGGCTTTAAATTACAAGGATTTCCCCTACTATTAGTGTTTTTGGCAACCCCAACAGCATTACCTTACCTCATCGCTCCCTACACCTTGCCTCTTCAAAGCTTCATCGCTGGTACAGCTGGCTTCATCCTCAGTCAGTTTGGTATGGAAGTAGCTGTCGATGGCACAAATATCTTTGTCGGGGGACGCATTGTGGAAGTTGCCCCTTACTGTGCGGGGTTGAAGATGTTATTTACTACTTTATACGTCTGCTTAATGCTGCTTTATTGGACAGGTGCTTTATCATCGCGTCGTACAACGATTTGGTTTTTATCTACTGCTGTTGTCCTCAGCATCACCGCGAATATCATTCGCAACACTTTACTGAGTTTCTTTCATGGCACAGGACAACACGCAGCTTTTGAATGGCTGCATGACAGTTGGGGTGGAGACTTATACTCTGCCATTATGCTGCTTTTGTTAGTGCCTATTCTCAATCGACTTGATGGATATTTTTCAGAACCTTCAGCAACTTTGTCAGAAGACGAAAGGTAAAGGGGAAAGGGGAAAGGGCAAGAAGAAAAATACTTTTCCCCCTACCCGAAAAGGGGGACTGTCAAGATTACTGAACTCAGGAAGTGATATTATCTTGTTCCCAGGCAGCAGATCAGTTACGAGAGACGAGAGATAATCGGCAACGCCAAAAAACCCCTCTACACCTAACTTTGGGGAAATACGTAGGGGACTGTCAAAATTACTGAACTCAGGAAGTAATTTTAGCTAGTAAAATTTTGCGTAAGTATTGCAAATTTTACTTATGATATCCTTTTCTAAATTACTCAAAGAAAACCAATTTCCTAAAGTAGCAGCGCTTTTGTTGTTACTGCTACTGCTAGTGATAGGAGCCGTTCCCGGATACATGACAGGACACTGGCAATGGCAAAAGCTGCCTCCTATCACCACTATTAAACAGTTGAGACAGTTGCGGCAGCAAGGGTTAAACCTTCCTGGTTGGCAAACCATTGAAAAAAGCCAACAACAGATTGGTGGACGCAAATGGTTAATGCAAGTCACCAAAAAACAAGGCACACAAACTCAGGCTATCTTGCTTTTGCTGCCGCAAACTGATTCCAAAAATCAACCAGAAGTAGAATGGACAGAGATTCAAAGCTGGCAGCAGTGGAACGTAGCTCAATATCGCCAGGGGGAATTTACGGTAAAACTTGCATCAACCGAAGTTAAAGTCGAGGCTCGATTTTTTCGCGCCTCCACAGATAAACAAACATTTGCGGTTTTGCAATGGTATGCTATGCCCAATGGTGGAAATCCATCACCTATACGGTGGTTTGTGGCAGATCAATTGGCACAGTTACGCAAGCAGCGTGCCGCTTGGGTTGGTGTGAGTATTATGATTCCGATGGAACCTTTGGGGCAGGTAGAAACAACTTGGTCTTTAACCAAATCTATTGGTGAAACAGTCCAACGGGCATTAATGGCAGGTCCTTTATAAAAGGAGTCAGGAGTTAGGAGTTAGGAGAACCGATCCCTGTATGGGTGAAGTCTCAATGTTTGTATTTATTAATTTTTGTATTGTCCACTCATAGACGAGGCTTTAAATCAATATTTCTGGTGTCAGTAACATACCTATTCCCATGTGAATTCTGACTCCTGACTTCTGACTCCTGACCACTTGTTTCGCTCTTACGGTTATGCAAAAAAAAGATAAATTGTATAAAAATACCTGTGATTAAGAGCGGACACTCAGGGTATTTCCAGAGTAAAATAGCCACTCGGCGCGACAGTTTATTAATTTAGCTTCATTGCATCGATGTTCATAGTTTCCGTTTCTTGTAGGCGTGTATTTAGCGCTTTGTGTCTTGTCAGTCTTCAGGTAGGGGTGTTTTGCACCTGCGGGTCTATCCCAAATGTTGTGGCTCAACCTTTACCCTCTCCAGGACAGGGGCAAGGGCAACCTCCCTCACCCCCGTCGAGTGTTGATTTTGCACCTGGGGGTTTAAACGACGGAATATCACCCCAACTCGGTCGCTATCTTTTAGGACCCGGAGATGTATTGGGGATTACAGTTCAATCTCCTCCAGGTCGCTACCGCTTAGGACCTGGAGATGCAATTACCGTTCTGGTTCAGCGCTTTTCCGATTTAAGTTTTCAAGCGCAAATAAATCCCGAAGGCAATATTGCAGTCCCGCTACTGGGAACACTGTCACTACGGGGTTTAACTTTACAACAAGCAGAAGCAAAAATTCGCTCTGGTTTAAATCGGTTTGTTATCGATCCGATTGTCGCTTTATCACTCTCTAGGCAACGTCCAGATTTGAGTTTTCAAGCGCAAATAAATCCCGAAGGTAACATTGTCGTGCCGCAATTGGGAACAGTTTCGGTACAAGGCTTGAGTTTGGAAGAAGCTCAAGAAAAAATTCGCTTGGGTTTAAGTCGCATTTTGGTCGATCCGGTTGTAGCAGTTGGGCTGGCAGGGGCGCGACCAGTTCAAGTTACGATTAGTGGTGAAGTGCCGCGTCCAGGAATTTATCCGATCGCTTCGCCGACACCCCGCATTGGTGATGCGCTACTGATAGCTGGGGGTTCGACACTGAACGCAGACCTGCGGCAAGTGCAAGTGCGGCGGAGATTAATTGATGGTTCTATAATTTCACAAACTATTGATTTGTATGCGACGTTGCAAAATGCTAGCTCGTTGCCTAATTTACGCTTGCAAGACGGTGATGCGATAATTGTGCCGCGTCGAGAAATCGGTGCTGATGACGGTTATGACCGAAATTTAGTAGCTCGTTCAACTCTAGCTCAACCACAAATTAGAATCCGCATTTTAAACTATGCGGGTGGTGGAATTGGCACTCAAGTACTGCCTAATGGTAGTAGTTTTATAGATGCTTTAGGAGGAATTAATCCCGACAATGCGAATCTCGGAGACATTGCTCTTGTTCGGTTCGATCCGGAACGAGGTAAAGCCGTCACCCAGAGACTTAATGCGAAAAAGGCGCTTTCCGGCGATGCGTCTCAAAACGTGCCCCTACAAGACAATGATGTTATTGTTGTAGGTCGAACCCTGATCGGTAAAATCACTAATGTTTTGACTACGATTACTCGACCTTTTTTCAATGTTGAAAGCTTTATCCGCTTCTTTGACACTTTTAGTGGTGACAGAAGGTAGTTACTTTGTTGCCTTTTGCTGTTGGTCACAAAACTTGTTTAAAGTCAAAGATGCTCGCGCTTTGTTTTTCCTGCTTCTGCTTTTCTGCTAAAACCTGCCTAAGAATTTGATTATTGTCATGGCTCCACCGATTGTTAAGCGCTACCTGATTGCTTTTGATAAGTACAAGTGGATTGGATTAGCCAGTTTTGGTTTAGTTGTAGCGGGGTCAACTCTGGTGGCTGTACAACCAGATCCAGCCCCTAGCTATTTAGCCAGTGCTGCACTTGCCTACACTCGTCCGCCAGTTTCTTTCTCGGCAACTGGTACGCAAATCCAGCAGCAAGGGCAAGAACTGTCTCAGGAAATTTTGCTCTCAGACCAGATAATTGAATCTGTAGCAACGCAAGTAAAGGTCAAGCCGAAAACAATCGGTGAAAATGTGGCGCTTAGTGTTCCACAAGCAGCCAAGGAAGGAGAAGCATCTGCCCCGGCAATTATTCAAATCAAATATAAAGATAGTGACCCGAAGCGGGCACAAGAGATTGTGCTGGCGTTGATGCAAGCAATGGTCAAGTTAAGCGGTGATATTAATACTGGGCGATTAAAGGCAATTATTAGCAAAATTAACGAGCGTTTACCACGAGCTAAGGTAGAATTGCAAGCTGCTGAACAAAGGCTAGAAAGGTACGATCGCCTGCAACGACCTGCTATATTAGCTGCTGAAAATGGCAGTTTGCTAAACGCAGTCACTATCAGCCAAGGTCAGCAACGGCAAATTCAATTAACGCTGTCTGGTATTGATGCTCAACTTGCCAGTTTGCAAAATAAGCTGGGGTTGACAGTTAACCAAGCTTATGTATCTTCGGCTTTGAGTGCCGATCCGATTCTTGCGAGCTTGCGATCGCAAATTTATCAAACTGAGTCGCAAATTGAATTGCTCAGAAAAGACTTGCGACCAGAACACCCAACAATGATTCAGTTGCGACGTCAGAAAGAAACTTCCGAAAAACTGTTGCAACAACGTGCAGCTGAGGTTGTAGGTGGTGGTGGTACGGCAGCGGCTTTGACTCCTAACCCTGTAGCTATTCGTAGCAATAGCAATTTAGACCCAGCCCGTCAACTATTGGCAAATCAACTGGTGGCTTTAGAAACCCAACGGGATACTCTGCAAAAGCAATTAACTGACGAAATCAAACAAGAAGCGCAACTGCGGCAAGAGTATTCTCTGATACCCAATAAGCAATTGGAGCGATCGCGTATAGAACAGGAAATTCTCCTCAAAAAAGCCGTCTATGACCAAATGCAAGCAAAGCTTACTGATGCTAAAACGGCAGAAGCAGAAACTGTCACTAGTCTCAGCATTGCTAAACCACCAGTAGTCATTAGCGACCAAAAACCGCCTAAGAGTGTGCCCGTCACTTTGGGTGTAGGTGCAATACTTGGATTGTTGGTTGGTGGTGGGGTGATATTTTTGTTAGGAGCGCTGGAAGGGACTTTCAAAACCAAAGAAGATATCCGCGACAACCTCAAACAACGAGAAGTGGCTCTGCTCGGCGAATTGCCTTTAATGCCAGTTGATGATTTAAGTAAAGAAGCAGTGCCAACAATACTTTCTGCGGAGTCTCCCTATTTAGAATATTATGAAAAGTTCCGCAGTAATTTGCGCCGCATTGGTGGGAAAGACTTAAAGGTGGTATTGATTACTAGCACCAGCAGTTCCGAAGGAAAGACCGTGAGTGCTTATAATTTGGGCATTGCTTCTGCCCGTGCTGGTAAACGAACTTTGATTATTGAAACAGATTTGCGATCGCATAGCCGTTGCCAATCTCTCAATGTTACTCTCGACCCCGATGCCACTCTTGAACCCCTACGCTATTACGGCAGCTTGAGTGAGTGTATTTATTTAGTCCCCGCAGTCGAAAATTTATACATTGTTCCTAGTCCGGGTCCTGTGCGCCAATCTGCCGCTATTCTAGAATCAAGCGAAATGCGAAAGCTGATGGAAGATGCTCGCCAACGTTACGATTTAGTTATTTTAGATACAAGTACTCTCAGTTTATCTAATGATCCCTTGTTAATTCAACCTTACAGTGATGGCATGGTGCTGGTAGCACGACCAAATTATACACAAGAAAACATGCTCGGTGAAGCTGTCGATCAATTGGTTGAATCTCAAATGGGGCTGTTAGGAACCGTTATTAATGGCGCTGATATCATCGTTTCTATACCTGAGCCAATTGCACCACGAGTCTATCCACCTGAGGAACGAGAAGTTTCTGTTGGGTGATGTCGAGGGGAGAGTGGGGAGTGGGGAGTGGGGAGCAGGGGGAGCAGGGGGAGCAGGGGGAGAGTATTAAATTTTGAATTCTCTTGTCCCCTTGTCCCCCTTGTCCCCCTTGTCTCCCTTGTCCTCTACTCGCTTTGCCTAAACAAACCTAACAACGGACCGAGAATTATCCCGAAGACAAAGCCGCCGATGTGTGCCCAGTAAGCAACTCCGCCTGATTCTACACTCATGTTGGCGGCTGCTTGCAGACTGGCTAGCCCAGATATGACATTCTGGACAAAGAAAAGCCCGATTATTATTAGTGCCGGAACTCTGATGGTGGTGACAAAAAATCCTAAGAAAATTAAGGTGACAACTTTCACATGGGCAAAGCGGATAATGTACGCACCTAAAATTCCAGCGATCGCACCACTTGCCCCCAAGGATGGAATTTGCGAATTTACGCCGACAAACCACTGGCACAAAGCAGCTAAAGCGCCGCACGCCAAATAAAAAATTATATATTTGAAATGACCCAAACGGTCTTCAATATTGTTGCCGAAAACCCAGAGATACACCATATTCGAGATTAAGTGCCACCAACCACCGTGTAAAAATTGCGACGTAAATAACGTTGTCCACTCTCCGGCAACGTTGGTGGTTAACTCTTGTGGTATTAGCGCATACGACTGCAAAAATGGCTCTAATGCTTGTCCTGACAAACTGACTTCATGAAGAAAAACTAAAATGTTCATCCCAATCAATCCGTAGGTGAAATACGGAGTGATTCGCGTCGGGTTTTCGTCGTAAAGGGGAAACACAGATGTTTTTCCTTATTATTGATTAATTGCAATATATCTTGTTTGTCTTGCCGTTGTTAAAGGGTGCGGAATTTCACTCTTAGGCTGTTTCCCACAAAAAAATCAATATTTAATAAATTTGATGACAAACAATTTGACTGTAGAGACGTTGCATATAACGTCTCTAAGTGTAATATTGGCAATTGCAGCAGTGCCGGAATTTCTGCGCTCAAGTTTACTGCTTGTACAAATAATCGTCGTTGGATTTGTCGCTAAACAAGCCTAACACAGGACCAAGAATTGCTCCAAACACGAAACCGCCGGCGTGTGCCCAATAAGCAATTCCGCCGTTTTCCATACCGATGTTAGCCGGTGTTTCTAAACTTGCGACTCCATAGAAAGCTTGCTGGAGAAACCAAAATCCGAGAAAGAAATAAGCTGGAACCCTAAAGGTAGGGAAGAAAAAGCCTAGGGGAACTACGCCGAGAATTTCGGCTTGGGGAAAGCGGAGAATGTATGCACCCAGAACGCCGGCGATCGCTCCACTCGCACCCAAAGATGGAATATTAGAACTTTGTGAGAAGTACCACTGACTTAACCCTGCCAAAACACCGCAAGATATATAGAAAAGCAAATATTTGAAATGTCCCAACTTGTCTTCAATGTTGTTGCCAAAAATCCAGAGAAACAACATATTACCTCCCAAATGCAACAAACCAGCGTGGAGGAATTGGGAGGTAATCAGGGTTGCCCACTCTGGGACTGCTTGATTTACAGGAATTCCAGAAAAACTGGCGGTTAGTTCTCGCGGTACTACAGCTGCTAGGTGTAAAAACCCATTTAATGCTTGGGGAGGAAGACTTGCTTCATAAAGAAAAGCAAGGACGTTGGCAGCAATCAGCCCATAAGTGACATAAGGCGTGATTGTGATCGGATTATTATCTCTAATTGGAACCACAAGCGTTTTTACTTATTTTTGAGAAACTAGCCTCACAATACAGAATTTTTTGCATAGTTTCTTCTAGCCGATGGGCAGATTTTATATTTTGTCGCGTAGGTGCAAAATAACATCTAATTGCACACTTAAATAAATTTATACTGTGAGAATAAGGCAGCTTGACCACAGTACTGATTCTCCTCATCTACGACATTCCACAGAATAGTGTCTTGAATGTAAAACTGCTTACCAGTGCTAGAAGTGCGGACACCGGAATAATTGCTGATAAAGCCTTTGGTTGCGGCTTCTGCTAACAGGCGATCGCGTTCTTCCTGCACTACTTCTTCAGCAGATTGACGTGAAAGCATTTTGGTAAGAGTGTTCCAAGAAAGTTCCCATAGTTGCAATGCCATGCGATTACCATAGTTCAAAATCGGGTCTAGTTTCATGCCGTGAGAAGCTAAGACAAAGGGTGCTTCAAACAATGCTTGTGCTATTTCCTCTGGTGTGCGACTGACATTGAGCAGAGATTTTCCAGTCCAGTGTTGATAACTGTGCAGTATACGTTGACTGTGACGAGCGATCGCTTCTTGTTGCCAAGGAAATTGGATCGTATTGGTCATAGGGAAGGAAAAGATAACGTCAAATATTTAGTATTTTACTAATAGCTTACTGGTTAACACGGATTAGAAGATGGGTAAGGGCGGTTAGAGATTGACATTTTCTCTCCAAGGCTGAAAATATCCAATAACGATCGCACTCACAAACAAATGTTTTTTTCAAATTCTCTCGAAAATCAACTTCAACGCTGGAACGATATCATCCAAAATCAACCCAAAGAGCCAAAAGCTTACATTCAACGAGGCATGGTAAATTTTAAGCTTGCCAAAATTAATGAATCGATTCAAGATTTTGATATGGCAGAGCAACTTGATCCACGTCTGAAGCCTTATCTGTGGCAACGTGGACTATCTTACTATTATGCCGAAAGATTTGCTGAGGGCGCTCAACAATTTGAGATAGACTTGACGGTGAACGCCCAAGATGTAGAAGAAACAGTGTGGCGATATCTCTGCATTGCAAGGCTTACGAGTGTGGCAAAAGCACGCAATTCTCTATTAATCGTGAAAAATGACCCGCGACGGGTAATGCGAAGCGTTTACGATTTGTATGCTGGAAATTGCACCCCAGATGATATTTTAAGTGTTGGTGAGTTAGAAGGCGATCGCGGCAACTTTTACAGTCATCTTTATCTAGGATTGTATTACGAGGCTGATAATGATGTGGAAATGGCTTTCAAATACATAGTTAAAGCTGCCGACAAATACAAAATTGATGATTATATGTGGCATTTAGCCCAGGTACACAAAACTTTGCGCGGATGGTAATAGTAATATCTTGCTAGTGAAAAATTTAGAGTACTTTATTACTATTCACTGCGGTGTGAGTCTCCCATCCCTACCAATTAAACTAAGACTATCAACCGGAAAATTTTAAATCTGAAGGTGCTGTAAATATGGTACAACAACTAACACCAGACACCGCCGAGGTCATCTACCCTGAAAGCGACGGTCAACCGATGGCAGATAATACCGAACAATTTAAATGGATTGTAAAAATAAAAGAAAATTTAGAAATCTTATTTGCATCACAAGAGAATGTATTTATCGGCGGAAATTTACTTTGGTATCCTGTCCAAGGAGAAGTGAAAACGCGACAAGCACCAGATGCAATGGTTGTCTTTGGTAGACCAAAAGGAAAGCGGGGTTCATATAAACAGTGGCAAGAAGATAATATTCCCCCACAGGTGGTATTTGAAATTTTATCACCTGGTAATAAAACTAAAGAAATGGCAAATAAACTGCTGTTTTATCAACGTTATAACGTGGAAGAATATTATATCTATGATCCACAGACAAATGAATTAACTGGATTGCTGCGATCGGGTGCGAATTTAGAAGTTATTGAAGAGATAAATAATTGCGTTAGTCCGCGTTTAGGAATACGTTTTGAACTCACACCAAATACTTTAGAAATTTTCTCTCCTTCAGGACAAAGATTTCTCACCTCTGTGGAACTAGACCAAATACGAGAACAAGAACGTCAACGTGCAGATACTGAAAGCCAACGTGCAGAAGCTGAAAGCCAACGTGCAGATACTGAACGTCAGGAAAAAGAAGCAGCGCTGCTTCAGTTAGAACTCGAAAGACAGCGCTATCAAGATTTATTAACTCGACTACAAGAAAGGGGAATTGATCTGTAAAAATATGTGAGTTGAATTTGGGCTTTTTACCAGACTTTATTCAAATTCAACTCAAACCCTGGTAAAACATCATCACCAGATACAGTTGCGGGAGATTCTAATATTTCTACCTCTTTCCCTAAACGATAAATTTCTACTGTCTTATTCTTAGGGTCAAGCAACCAACCTAAACGAACACCATTGTTAATATACTCTTGCATCTTTTCTCTAAGTTTTTTCAGAGAATCACTACTAGAACGCAATTCCACCACAAAATCAGGTGCTAGAGGGGAAAATTCTTCTTCTTGTTGAGTCTGGGTTAAAGCCTCCCATTTTTCATTACTTACCCAAGAAGCATCGGGTGAGTAAACCGCACCATTAGGGAATGTAAAACCACTGGAGGAGTCAAAGCCGATACCAAGTCCGGTTTTTTCAATCCAGACGGCAAGTTGACCAATTAGGCTAAAATTTTTCTTCCCAGTCCACGGATATGTTGGAGGCATAATTATAACTTCTCCAGTTGCAGCACGTTCTAACTGCAAATTTTGATTAGCTTGACAAAGTTCATAAAACCCCTCGATACCCAGATTGGGGATAGTCAGTGTGATGGCATTCATAAGCTTTAAGAGTGAGGTTTTGTCCTTAATTATAAATTTGGCTTAACGTCCCACCAATTTATCGCGCAAATGCTTAATGCGATCGCGCAATTTCCCCGCTTCTTCAAATTCCAATTTCTTCGCTGCTTCTTTCATCTGTCCTTCTAGCAAAGTAATCAAATCTGGAATTTGTTCTAACGGTAATTCATCTATATGTTCATCAACGATTTCCAACTCGGTTGCATTCAAGCGTCGCGACACTTCCAAAAATGATAAAATCGCATTAGTCGATTTTTTCACAATCGGTTGCGGTGTAATGCCGTGCAACTTGTTATATGCGGTTTGAATCCCACGACGTCTGTCGGTTTCGTCAATTGCCTTGATCATGCTACCTGTGAGATTATCAGCATACATGATCGCTTTTCCGCGAATGTGACGCGCTGCTCTACCTATAGTTTGAATTAGCGATCGCTCTGCACGCAAAAACCCTTCTTTATCTGCGTCCAAAATTACCACCAGCGAAACTTCCGGTAAATCCAAACCTTCCCGCAGCAAGTTCACCCCAACCAACACATCAAATTTACCCTCACGCAAATCCTGAATTATCTGAATTCGGTCAATTGAATTAATCTCAGAATGCAAATATCGCACCCGAATTCCATTATCTTCCAAATACTCAGTTAAATCTTCCGCCATGCGCTTAGTTAATGTGGTAATTAACACCCGCTCATTCAGGTCAACTCTATCTTTTATTTCTCCCAACAAATCATCAATTTGTCCTTCTGTGGGACGCACATTAATTTCTGGATCTATCACTCCCGTTGGTCGAATTATTTGTTGTGCTATATTATTTTCAGAAATTTCTAATTCCCAATTTCCTGGTGTAGCAGAAACAAATATACATTGATTCACCTTTTGCCAAAATTCTTCTGCTTTCAAAGGACGGTTATCAGCAGCACTGGGTAAACGAAATCCATGATCAATTAATACTTTTTTTCGGGCTTGGTCGCCGTTGTACATGCCACGAATTTGTGGGACAGTAACGTGAGATTCATCAATTACTAACAGCCAATCTTGAGGAAAATAATCAATTAAAGATTCTGGAGGTTCTCCAGCTTGTCTGCCGGCTAAGTGGCGAGAATAGTTTTCTACACCGTTACAATAACCGACTTCGCGCAACATTTCCAAATCATACCGCGTCCGCTGATCTATACGTTGCGCTTCTAATAATTTACCTGTTTCTTCTAATTCAAATTTACGTGCTTTTAATTCGGCTTGAATGTCATCACAAGCTATTTCTAATCTTTCTTCTGGAGTGACAAAGTGACGCGCTGGATAGATATTGACCGCTTGTATACTTTTAATAATTTCACCCGTCACCGGATCGACGTAACGAATTGCGTCAATTTCATCCCCAAAGAATTCAACGCGAATAATTCTATCTTCGTAAGCGGGACCAATTTCTAAAACATCACCTCGAACGCGAAATTTACCGCGACCCATTTCTATATCGTTGCGGCTATATTGAATTGATGCTAAATCTCGCAAAATCTCGCGTTGATTAACTTCCATACCTACTTGGAAGGGAATGGCAGCTTTGAGATATTCTGAGGGAATTCCTAAACCGTAAATGCAGCTAATGGAAGCAACAACGATGACATCACGGCGTTCAAAAAGCGATCGCGTGGCTGAGTGACGCAACATGTCAATCTCATCGTTAATCGAAGCTGTTTTTTCTATATACGTGTCGCTGACGGGAATATAAGCTTCTGGCTGATAATAGTCGTAGTAGCTGACGAAGTACTCGACTGCGTTGTGGGGAAAGAATTCCCGCAACTCGTTACAAAGTTGTGCGGCAAGGGTTTTATTATGCGCTAATACCAGTGTGGGTCTACCTACCTTCTGAATTACTGACGCGACTGTAAATGTCTTGCCTGTTCCCGTGGCTCCCAGTAAAGTTTGATAATGGTTGTTGGCTTCGATACTGGCAGTAAGTTGGGCGATCGCTTGTGGTTGATCCCCTGTGGGAACAAACGGCGCTTGAAGACAAAATTCTGTCATACAAATGTACTATAAATACCCTATCTCATGGTAGCGAATGCGCTGTATTTTGCGTTGAGTACTAACCGAACGTCATTACACACCTGAGCGATAAATTTAATAAAACGTCACTTTTTATTACAAAAATTTACTGTTTAAATTTACTTACAGCACGATGCTGCGTAAATAAAGTACAACAGCTAAAAATCAAAGTGATATCGGTGCGGATTTCAAGTTGATGAAGTATACACCGATTATCTCAAAGCCAAGTATAAAGCCTGTTTTACTTTATAATTCTGCTGTATAAAAGTTTTTTCACTTCTGACTGCCGACTCCTGACTTCTGAATTGTGCTGTATATATATCTTTTAAATAAATATATATCGATAGCAGCTTTTTTAAGGTTAAACTCAAAATATTAAGGAAAAATTTATTTTTCCAATAAGTATTGTAAAATTTACTTAACAATCAAGGGGATTAGGTCATGAGTGTTAGTAGTACTGGTAGAGCAATCAGTCAAGGGCAAAAGCTTGGAAAGCTAAAGGGAGACACTACAGTGGAAGTTGAAAATAATCAGGATAATAGCTTGAATACAAATGCACAAGGGCAAGATGTTAATAAGCTAGTGAAGTTAGAATCACCCTCCCAAGTGGAAGTTCATGATACACTCGCTATCTCCGGAGAGCGTCCGATTAGCCCCAGTGAATTGTCAGTTGACCACACAGTAAATGCTTACGGAATTCGTCCAATTGGTGTCAATACAATGCACGTCGTTGATAATATTCACCAGTCTGGGATTCGTCCAATCGCTTCAAGTGGACTAGTAATTTCGCAAACTTACTCCGCAATGGGGAATCGTCCAGTAGCATCAAATATAATTGACGATGCAGATAGTATAATGGGTTTTCTGGATTAAACAAAAATAATACTTAGAATATCAACCCGGTTTGTATGCATAACCGGGTTTTTTATTAAATAGCTAATAGTTAACAGGACTTACGCAAAAACTCTCTGCAACTCTTATTTCTCCGTGTGTCCTCTGCGTTCTCTCCGGTTCGTTTTTGCGTGAACTGTGCGTAAGTCCTAGTTAATAATTATGAACTATCATGCAGTCCTAAATAAAAGCGTGAAAGTTGACTGCTATTCAGATCCCCGACTTCTCTAAAAAGTTGGAGAGCTAGTTTAAACAGATTCTTATAGCTATGTGCTTTATTAGTACTTTAGTTCTTGTTAATTCTTTTATCTCCGTCTTTAAGCATAGACAACTAATATATCTTGTGGCGGAAGGCTACAATAACAACATTAAGTTACTTTGTAAAGGTAATAAAAAATAATTTCAAAGTTATAAACAAACTTTGAAATAAAAAGTATCTAAATAAGGAGAACTAAAATGAGCATAGAAGATCGCGCTAAAGCAACTGCCAAAAACGTCGAAGGTAAAGCTCAAGAAGCACTGGGAAATGTTACTGGAGATCCAGAAGATAAAGCGGAAGGCAAGGCAAAGCAAGCCGAAAGCGAAGTACGTCACGGTGTTGAAGACGTAAAAGATAACGTCAAAAAAGCAATTGACTAAGCAGAATGCTTTTTGCAGAAGGTCTATAGGATAATTGGGGTGCATTCCCTGACTGGATGGCTGACAAACGTAAATCCCCACATTGCTTTTATCCCCCTTGAATGGGGGATAAAGGTGCAATGGATAGATGTGCAGACTAAATTCCACTCATTAAGCGATGCTTACTACCAACAGGGATTTTCAGATATATACCAGAGACATTTCGGCGAAACGTCTCTGCGGCAGTAATGCGATTTATTAATGTGAAAATTGTTGTAATTAAGAGACCTGCAAAATAAGAAATTCGATCAGTTAAAGAATAACAAATATAGCAATCCTAAACGAATCGTAAATATAGTCTAGTTGCTATAGGAGAAAGGGTTTAAAAACCTGAGATAGGATTACTATATTTTGTCTAATTGAAAATGTAATTTTTGGGAGGATAGATAAATGATTCTGCTTCAGCGGGGTCGGCGAATCTTGACTGCTTTTGTCTTGATTTTAGTTCTGACAATAAGTACAGCTTGCAGCAGCGGTAATGTAGCGCAACTTGACCGCACAACTAATCAACCAGCAATTGGTACGAGTACAGCTTACGCAGAATTAGAGCGAGGAAATACTCCTACAGGACAAACTTTTGCTGACTGGGTTGTGAAATCGTCTAAGGGATTAATTCGTGATGCTTACGTGCGTGATAATAACAAACTAGGCATTGTTATTTCTCCTCAAGTTCGTCCTAACGAAGTGCGAGACTTGGCAAAATCTTTAGCGCAAGGTTTCCGGAAGAACTTCCCGAATCAAGACTTAACAGTTTTGATATATGCGCCTGATAAGCAATTGATTTTGACGACTAAGTATGATGTTCAGACTAATAAGATTGAGTATAACGCTTAATTACTCAATATTGGTCATGCGTAATTGGTAATAGGATTTTACGTATTTGCAATTATCAATTACCAACAAAAAATCAAAGCAAGCAACATAAATGCGTGTTAATTAGTTGCTGCGTGGAAATTTGACAAAGAAAGCCATGAGCTTTCTAAATAACGGAGGTAAGTAAAGTGTCAAGTAGCGAACAGTACAAGCGTCAAATAATGAACGACTTGGCTCAAGGCAATGTAGAATCATTGGATGATGCGCCAGTTGATCCATCAAAGCAATATCAAAGCTTCGATGATTTTGCTCAACGGACAACTACAGATGAACGTCGGCAGATGTTTGGTAAGTCTTTGCATCCCGATCGCATTCCAACCAGCCAAATGGAGCCAGAATTGCAGAAGGCGATCGCCCAAATCAAACCCAACGAACGCGATGATGTAGCGCGATCGTTCTTCAAACACTTCAAGCAAAGAGGATTGGACGAGCGTCATCTAGAGCAACAAATTGGACTTTCCAGTCACCATCCCA
>JBPCQW010000376.1:0-3696 GCA_050997715.1 Hassallia sp. | reverse complement strand
GTTATATCCCTATTTACCCGATCCTGAATTAGTAGAGGCGGTTAATCTTGCGATATGCTTGCAACGTCCTTTGTTACTAAAAGGAGAACCTGGGTGCGGAAAAACTCAGTTAGCTAAAGCAGTTGCTTATGAATTGGGACTTGACTTTAAAGCCTGGTATATAAAATCTACAAGTCAAGCAAAAGATGGTTTATATACCTATGATGCTGTTAGACGTTTACGAGATGCTCAACTAGCAGCTTCTAATCGTTTTACAAAGGAGCAAAATCAACTAATTGATGATCCTTCTACATACATCAATTGGGGAACATTAGGAGAATCATTTCTTGCTGAAAACCCTACTGTGGTTTTAATTGATGAAATTGATAAGGCTGATATTGACTTCCCAAATGATTTGCTGTTGGAGTTAGATCAGCGTTGTTTTATTGTTGATGAAACTCGCCAGATGATTAAGGCAAATATCCCCAGTCTTTATTACTAGCAATGACGAAAAAGACTTACCTGACGCATTTCTACGACGTTGTTTATTTCATTACGTCGAGTTTCCTAATCAAGAAAGACTGCTTTCTATCATCAATGCTCACTTCCCTGCGGAATCAGAAGCATTAGTAAGAAAAGCTATAGACCGCTTTCTGGAATTACGTGAAGAAATGCAGAAAGACAAAGGGGAGGCTGGAAAAAAAGTTACCACTAGCGAATTAATTGACTGGCTTTATGTACTTCGTCGATATCCTCAAGATGAAATTTTGGCTAAATTGGAGGGTAAAATTCCATTTGCAGGTGTCTTACTGAAAAATTGGGATGACCATAAGCGTTATCTCAAATAATTCTTTTAGCTATTTATAAGTTCCAGCCTATGAACCTTATTTTTCAGTTTCTCCTAAATGGATAATCTTCCTCTCCTAGAACTATTTACTCAATTACGTAAAGCTGGATTACCGCTTGGAGTAGATGATTATCAAGCAGTTTTAAAGGCATTGCAAGCAGGTTATGGCATTGAAAACAAAGCTGCCTTAGCTAGATTATGCCGTACTCTATGGGTTAAATCGAAACAAGACAAACAATTATTTGATTATCATTTTGAACAAATTATTTTTCATAATATTGAGTCAAGCAACATTTCCCCCCTGGTTACTTTGCCTACTTCAAATACTGAAAAATATCCACATGAAAATGCTCATGAAGAAGAGAATAAATTATTCAGTATTTCAAGCTATTTGAATTTGCTAAAATATTATATAATTCCAGTAGGAATTTTTATTTTAGTGTTCGGGTTCACTGTCAAAATTTGGCGTTCAAATCACGTTCCTATTTTTACTAGCAAGCCTGAGACGCAGGTTGAAAAAGGAAAATTTTACAAATATGTTATCACGGCTCGTGATGTTGATAAAGGTGATCTTGTCACAATAGAGGCGGTACGCTGCCCTCGGTGGTTATCTTTTAAAAATGATAAAAAAGGAATAGCTACACTATCTGGTATTGAAGGAAGCAGTGTTGGTAATTGTAAGGATAAAAGAGCAGTTTTATCAGATGTAGAATCAGATCAAGAGAAACCAAAAAGTTATTCTGTAGAGCTTCGAGTAACCGATAACCACGGTGCTATGATGTCGCAGAATTTCGTGATTAAGGTAGATAGCGATGAAAAAGAGATTTCAATCTGGCTTTTTATCCTAACATCACCATCTTTTATCGGTTTTGCTATTACTCTCGCCATTGCTTATATTATTTTAGTCAGTAAAAATACAGAACGTAATGCTGTTCAAAACTCCCTACGTTCTGAGTCAGAAAATATAACGCCAGCTAACAGTTCATCTGAAGCTTTGGAAAATACAAGTAACGAAAAAAAATTGCTAGAAGCTCAACAAAAAACTTCTCCAGCAGTAAAAGTAAAACCTTTCAACCGCTTTATTCAACTAACTGAATATCCTCCACTAACCCGTCGCCAAATGAAACAGAGTTGGCGTTATCTACGCCGTATGCTTCGAGAAGGAGTACCAACAGAACTCGATGTCGAGGCAACAATTGAGCGCATTAGTAGACAGGGAGTATTGCTTGAACCTGTGATTGTGCCGCGTCGTGTGAACCGGAGTAAGCTATTGCTGTTTATCGATCAAGATGGTTCAATGATGCCATTTCAAAATTTATCGCACCAATTAGCAGAAACTGCCATCCGAGGTGGACGTTTGGAAGATACAGATATTTATTACTTCCATAATTGTCCAATTGATTACCTTTACCGGGATCGCTACTATCAAATGCCAGAAACAATTGACGATATTTTAAACAGCCTGCGTTTTCCCTATACTTCTGCCTTGATATTTAGCGATGCAGGTGCTGCCAGAGGTGGGTTAAGCCCAGAGCGAGTGGAAGTAACAGCGCAGTTTTTAGAGCAACTCAGACAGCAGGTTCGTCATATTGCTTGGCTCAATCCAATGCCTCGTTATCGTTGGTTTGGCACCACCGCAGGTGAAATTGCTCGATTGGTGGCGATGTTTGAATTAAATCGCCAAGGCTTACATAATGCGATTTCTGTCCTACGCGGTCAGTCTGGACATTTTGGGGTATCGAAACTTTGAAAATAAATTGGTTGTATGACAGTTACCTCTAGCCTAAAACCCGGTATCGCTGCTCGACGAATTGCGTCTTTTGAAAAACGCTTTGGTCAGGCACATCTTATGCTGGCATATCACGCTGCTTTGCCGTTGGTACTCACCTCGGATCTACTTTACTCTTTGTGGATCAACTTCCGGCAGGATATCCGTGGTCAAGCCCTGAATATTCCTTGGTTTGCTGTAGCCGATTTGTTACTTTCAAGCCTATGTAACGAAGTTGGGTATGAACTATACCAGATGGACGCAACGGTGCGAAGCGAGTTGCTAAATCGTCTGCAAGAAGATGATTGTTTTGGTCAAATACGGATTGAAGAGTTATCAAACTTCTTACTAGACCACATTCGCCAACATTTGCAGAGTGACGAGCCTTATATTCAAAATTTTGCAAAAGCGCAGCGATGGGCAGCATTAGCCTATACCCGTCCCCACAAAACCACCTCCGAATTAGCATTAGTGTTTTCTCAACTAAATTTTGATAATCCTGCTGAAATTCTGCGTATGTTGTCCTTGCTGGAGAATTTAGCATTGCCACTGCCTGAGTTTCAATCTTTGCTAACGTATGCTCGCGGTATAGCAGCTTTTGTGCGTGGAAACATTGAAGTGGCAACCGCGCATTTGAAGGAATTAGTGGATACAGATAACCAAATCCGAATTGCAGGTGTAAGGTTGCCCACTCCCGCACCTGTGCAATCAAGGCTAAATGCATTCCGTTCAGAACGCACTTTTAATTTCAGCCGTGCGAATTTGCAGGGTAAATCCTTTAAAGGGCAAGACTTGACGGGTGCAGATTTTAGCTATTCAGATATTCGAGGTGCAGATTTTTCCGATGCTATGCTTGTTGGCGCTAATTTTGCACACACCAATGCAGGACTGCAAAGTTATCGGGAAATGTGGTTAATATTTTGCTCAATGCTGTTATCGCTCTCATCAGGCATTGGCGCAATTATTATGGGGTATTACCTACAAACCTTTCTCATAACTCCTATTAACGAAGCGACTTACATTTTTGCTATAAGTGCGCTTCTACTGTTTGCGGTTATCTGTATTGTAATTCTCCGTCAAGGTATTGAGGCAACTTTAGGAT
>JBPCQW010000374.1:0-3660 GCA_050997715.1 Hassallia sp. | reverse complement strand
ATTAACACCCATTCATTACGGAAAGGTAGATTTTCTAAAGACCAATTTTTCTTTTTGGGCCAGCGTCCATTAAAGTTGAACTGTACGAGGTTTGCACCGTAACTTTTTATAATTTCCTCGCTTTTATCGGTACTTTGAGAGTCTACAACAAACACTTCATCGGCGACAGCGACGCTAGCGAGGCAAGCTGGTAAGTTTACTTGTTCGTTTTTTGCGGGAATTAATACGGAAACTGGTATTTTTGATGACATATTAAGTAGTTATTTCTATTTGTTATTTGATGATAAAAGACCCTGAATCGCGGCATTTAAGTAACCAATCTGACCATAGGCATACACAAGTTTGTCAAAGCGTTCTGCTGGGTCACTTAAATGTTGCAATGATTTATACAAGCCGCGTAAAAACCTTTCGCTGCCGCGCTGCAATTGACCGATACCGGCTTTACCGGCAAGTTGTTCTCGATAGCACTCACTGATACCTTGCCACCAGCCTCGGTTTAAAAACCAGGAGCGGTTGAGGCGTTCTGGGGCGACATTGTGAGCAACTAGAGCATCGGGAAGATAAGCAACTTGCCGACCGCGTTGAAGGGCAAGTTCTGTCATTTGCAGTTCTTCATTAGATAATAAGTTTTTGCCGACTCGACCGAGATGAGGGTCAAAACCGCCTATTTCCTTGAGAAAGCTGCGGCGGATCGAGTAATTTAAGCCTCTGGGGGTTAAACCGGGCTGCTCAATATAGACGATGCGATCGCCTAAATCGTATGCGCCCAAATTGCCCGCTAATCCGGGAGATAACCATTGTGGTGGTTGGATTCCTGGGGGCCATAATAAAGTGACTTTGCCACCAGCGATCGCTAAATTAGAGTTATTTTCATAGGCAGAATATAATATTTGCAACCAGCGCGAGCTTGCCACCGCATCATCATCCAAATAAGCGAGAATTTCTCCCTTAGATTCTTTTGCACCAGTGTTGCGAGCGACAGATAAACCAAGAATCGGTTCAAAGACGTACTTCAGGCGCGGATCGGATAACCTTTGTTCTACAACTTCGGATGTGCGATCGCTTGAGTTATTATCGACTACTATCACCTCAAAGCCAGCGGCAAACTCTTGCGCCAAAAGGCTGTCTATAGCAGCACCTAAATAGGTATCTCGATTGTGAGTACAGATAATGGCAGAGATTTGCGGATCTGGCATAAAGTTGATTTCGGATTTGTCAGGCATTCAAGAGTCACGCATTCAAGAGTGATTTTTCCTGTCCCCTTGTCCCCGTGTCTCCTTACCGCTAAATCTATACCAAAAATTGCTGACTCACCAACCGAGTTTTTTCGGAAATAATCGCTAAAAGTTCATGCTTGTTGAATATGGCTGTGTAAAACTACCAGAGTTTCTGCTAGTTGACTAAGCCTAGTTTCTAGATATTGCTTGCGTCCTAATAGTTGGCGTAACTTTTGGTAACGAGCGATCGCCATACTGACAATCGGTACTTGATCGGCTGGACAGGGACGCGACCACACCTGACCGGAGGAATCTAAACCACAAAGACGGTAGCCTGTACGCGCTGATTGATAAGATACGTTTTCTTGAGCCGCGCAAATTTCTTCTACATAATCCATCAGGCGATCGACTTCGGCATGGCGCAGGGTTGCGGTTCCCCCCGGTTCGCTTTCTCGTGGCTGTGACTCTAACCAGCCATTGACAATAGGACCTTCTATGTAAATATCTTGAATTTGTTTGATAATTTGTTGCAATTCTTTTTGCCAAAGCGAAACGCTTTCTTGAATTTCTTGCAACAAATTAAGTGCTAATGCGGGATTAGCTGCGTTGCGATGGCTTGTAAAGCTGGGAGTTTTAAACTTGGGTAGTGCCGGCGATCTGCCATCGCTATCTTGTGTGGGAAAGGTTTGCACTGAGTTATTCTGATAACAATGACTCTCAAATTCTGTACCTAACTCAGGCACGTCTGCTTCGGTAACATCTTCTTTTGATGAAACAGCATCTGCTGTTGCTTCGCTATTTCCAACGCTGATCCGAAAAGAGAAAGATTGCTTTGTAGAACTAGCTTCGGCGGAGGCAGTGCCGTTAGTTCCCAAATCGTGTAGAGTTGCTTCAATGCGTTTTAAGCCTGCTTTCATAAAAAATTACCTGACTTATTCTGTACCCAGTGGTGTTCTAATGATTGAGAAGTGTCTTAATGGGAAGGGGAAAGGGTAAAGGGAAAGGGGGAAAGGCTAAGAAAAACTTCTTTTCTTCCTTTAGCTTTACGCTTTAAGATGATTCCCCTGCTCAAATTATTTCTTACCCCTTTTCCCTTTACCCCTCTTCCTCTTGATGCTGGTGCTAATTTTATCTCTTAAAAGTTATTTAGTACCAAAAATCCCACTTTGGTAGTGAAAAAATTCTGGTAAGAAATTGCCACCCTATTTAATTAAAGATACTAAGGAAAAAGCTTTGGGTAAAGTCATCCTCGTGACCGGACCTGCACGATCTGGTAAAAGTGAATGGGCAGAAACTCTGGCAATGCAGTCAGGCAAAGCAGTTGTTTACATTGCCACTGCCACGCAAAACTCAGCGGATGCAGAGTGGAATCAACGCATTGCACAACACCAAAAACGCCGTCTTGAAGACTGGGTAACGCTGGAAGTACCGATAGAATTGTCTGCTACTCTTGCGGATGCTCAACCAAATATCTGTCTGTTGGTAGATTCTTTGGGAACTTGGGTCGCTAATCTACTCTCTCAGGAGGATGCAATCTGGGAAAATACGGTTAAAGAATTATTAGAAACGGTGGATTTGGTTGCAGTTGATATGATATTTGTGGCGGAAGAAACAGGTTGGGGTGTAGTGCCGGCTTATCCGATTGGGAGAAATTTTCGCGATCGCCTCGGTTCTTTAATACGCCAGTTGGGTACAGTTTGCGATGCTGTTTATTTAGTCACAGGTGGTCATGTTCTTAATCTGTGCGTTCTTGGTATCCCGTTACCACCAAAATCTTAATAAGTAACTCTAATTTTTGATCTAAGTAAGCCAACGATAAAAATTTTACCTATGTAAATAAATGTAAAATCAGCGTCGGGTTCGGCTTAAAGGGGTGTGGATGTTCCTCCCCATTTAGGGGCTGTTGTTTTAGCCAGAGATACGATACCCGACAATTTAATTTTCTTAACATAGTTTCAAATCATGTCCGGTTAATTAGTTATGATTCCCGCATTTGGGCTAAAGTTGTGAAAATCCGGCAAGATGTGCCCCCAGTAAAGCTACGGACAATCATCATAAGTCTTTCACCGGGCATAATATGAAATATTTCTGTCTACTTGCTTAAGAGTGGAATGCGGTTGACATCATTTTGGTCAGTTCATATTTATTATTAAAGCATTCATGGTTTGTGCAACACCATAGGCTATTATTTCAATTAAGTAGTCGGACGCAATTGATTACACAAATTCTGTGGTAAAAGTACTGCCCAGTAAATAAACAGTATGTAATTAATTCTGTTGGGTTACTTATTTGGTTAACACAGAGGTCAGCAGTTTTTGCGATACTGCTGTCATAAACAATGTGCAAGTTAAATCTGCTTTGGCTTAAGGGCTTCCTGATAGACCAGCGATGTGAAAGCTGTCAGGAACTGATTGGCATTAAGACTGTTGCATAACCCCTTTTT
>JBPCQW010000273.1:0-4920 GCA_050997715.1 Hassallia sp. | reverse complement strand
TATCAGGCTTGTGTAAAGTGGTCTATGCCCTGAGATAGTTGAAATTATATGGCATTAGCGATACTCTGTGGTAGCAGAAATATTGAGTTTTATTTTTGAGTTCAAGACAAGCGATCGTCAAAACACAATAAACGAATAATTTTATTACAATCAAACAGTGAAAAAGTCTGATTCAACGCAGATAAATATCATGAATTGGGCAAAGTGTAAATACCTAATTTGGTTAAAAATGCTTTGTTAATCACGTAGTAGTAGTGAATTAAAGCGTGTATTCGGGTTCTGGGAGTGCAAAATGATTAAAATTGGGCATTTTGGTATTTTTTGCTTCAGAAACCTTAGCGTTGAAAGAAATTGAAGGGTGTTTAGCCAAGGATATATAAATCAATGATTCAAGAAAAAAGCACCGATGCAGTTCGCGTCAATGCTAGAAAGACAGATGTTTTCGATATATTCGGCTTCAAGTATTTCATGGGAGCAAATCCCTATTTAGAAACAGGAGCGCTAGTATTTAATTTGGCGCTCACAGAGTATAAGCAGCCTTTGCCCCTTGAGGACTATGTATCTGTGATTGGCGATCGCTATCCACAGATAAAAGAGCAAACATACGATTCCCATGCCGATTTATTTGGTCGCACCGTCGCAGAAGTCGGCAAACTAGATATGGGTTTACACCTCAATCGCTGGAGTGTAAAAGCATACACAACTTACAAAAAAATCAGCGTGCAATCGCTGCACGAACGCACCACCAGATCCGTACTTTACTTCGTTTGGGATTGGTTTGAAGCAATTACCCAAAAGGAAGATATTGTTTTTGAAGAGCAAATGCGGACGCTACAAAACAGATTTCGCCAATCTGTTTACGGAGGTCCCACAGTATACACCTTATTACGCACCGCACACGAAAAAGGTATTCCCAGCTTCTATCTGTGGGAAGAAGGATTGATGCAATATGGCTACGGCAAAAAACAAGTTCGCGGTGTAGCAACCACATTTGATTGTGACGCACATTTAGATTCAGATTTCACCACCCGCAAGGATGATTGCAAAGCATTTTTAAACACCTTAGGTTTCCCCGTACCTCAAGGTGATATCGTCACCACCGAAAGAGAAGCTTTAGGTGTAGCCAGAGAAATTGGCTACCCAGTAGCAGTAAAACCCGTTGTTGGTCATAAAGGAATTGGCGTAACCGCTGATATCCAAGACTCCAGAGAACTACAATCGGCTTATGAGCGATCGCTCCAAGCGATCCCCGAAAACGAGCCAACGCGGATCATCATTGAGAAAAGCATCTCTGGCGCAGATTTTCGCTTGTTGTGCGTTAATGGTAAATTTGTGGCAGCCACCGAACGCCGTCCAGCATCAATTGTCGGTGATGGACACTCCACCATTGGCGAGTTAATTCGCGATGAAAATCGAAAACCAGCTCGTTTGGATACACCCACCTCGCCGATGAGCAAAATTCAAAGCGATGAAGCGATGGAACTGTATTTAGACGAACAGCGTTTGTCATTGGACAGCGTAATTGAAAAAGGTCGCACAGTTTATCTTCGCAAAGTCGCCAATCTTTCGGCGGGAGGTATGAGCATCGATGCCACGCGCACAGTTCACGATGACAATATTATTTTGGCGCAAGATATTGCCCAACACTTTCGCCTAACTTGCTTAGGCATTGATGTCATTACCAAAAGTCTTGACAAATCTTGGAAAGAAGGCAACTTTGCCATTTTAGAAATCAACGCCGCACCTGGCATTTTAATGCATCTAAATCCTGCTGTTGGTGAAAGCGTTGATGTACCTTCTCACATTCTAGAAACCTTCTTTGAGTCGGGTACAGATGCGAGAATACCAATTCTCACCTTTAATAAAATCACAGTTTCTGAACTTCAAGAAACGATTGACCATATTCTTTTGCAACACCCTGATTGGACAATAGGTGCTGTTTGTCAAAATGCAGTTTTTGTGAATCGGTCGAAAAAAATCTTCAACAAAGATTACAACACTAACGTTTTAAGTTTGTTGCGTAATCCCAAACTTGATTTACTCATTGCCGAATACGATGAAGAAACTTGGGAAAATGAGGGAATGTTTTACCAAGGAAGTAACATGGTAGTTCTGGATAATCCAACAGAAACCGAGATGATTCTCGCACGAGATATCTTCGACGGTTCTACTGTGGTGATTAAGAAAGGAGATACCGTTTCTATTCGCCGCAAAGGTTTGATTGAAGACTACAGCTTGGGAACAGATGAACCGTTTACACGAGTTTATTTGAAAGAAATCGCCACGATTTTGTAATTTAAATGTACAGTAGAGACGTTCCGCCGGAACGTCTCTACAAATTTTGTTGCTATCCCTTTACTTTAGCTTTGCGTGTGCCACCAAAATAATCTTTTCTGTTTCTTCCCACCCAATACATTTATCTGTAACAGAAACTCCATATTTTAATTCTTCTGATTGAGAAGAAATTGATTGACTTCCTTCATACAAATTCGATTCCAACATCATACCGACAATTGATGTATTGCCATCGACGATCTGTTGAATAACATTTTCTAAAACCATAGGCTGCAATTTATAGTCTTTATTAGAATTACCGTGGCTACAGTCGATGACAATTCTCGGTGATAAACCTGCTGCTTTTAATTTTCCTTCCACTTGTTTTACATTCGCAGCATCGTAGTTTGGTTGACCGTTACCGCCACGTAAAATAACATGACCGTAGGCATTTCCTTTAGTTTGAAATATACTAACCTGTCCTTTGTGATTAATTCCGATAAAATGGTGTGGACTTTTAGCTGATTCCAAGGCATTTAAAGCCACTTGAATATTACCATCAGTGCCGTTTTTGAAACCTACAGGCATCGAAAGTCCACTTGCCATTTCGCGGTGAGTTTGTGATTCTGTGGTGCGTGCGCCAATTGCCGACCAAGAAATCAATTCGCTAATATACTGCGGTATAATTGGGTCAAGCGCTTCTGTGCCGGCGGGTAATCCGAGTTCCGTAATTTGTAATAACAGGCTACGTGCTATTTGTAAACCCTTTTCTACATGGAAAGAATCATCCATATCGGGATCGTTGATTAATCCTTTCCATCCGACTGTTGTTCTGGGTTTTTCAAAGTAAACCCGCATGATTAGCAGCAGTTTATCTTGGACTTTCTCAGCCAGAGTTTTTAGTTTTTGGGAATAGGCGATCGCTGCTTCGGTATCATGGATTGAGCAGGGACCAACTACGATAAATTTCCGCCTATCTTGAAAGTCAAGAATATGTCCGATTTCCTGCCTAAATTTTAAAACAGCTTCTTCAGCCGATTGTGTTAAAGGTAATTTTGTTTTTAGCTCCTCTGGAGTCAATAAAACGCGGGAACTTTGAATGTTAGTGTCAAATAAATTATTGTGCATGAGGAGTCTTTTGTAATTTGTGCTACGTCTTAGCGTCGAAATTCATATAGACATTTTAAAACAAAACTTATTTATAAATAGCAAATTTATATCTTGATTAATTTATAGATCGGTAATAATTTTAATATAAATTAACAAAAAAGGGAGAAATATTTTCCCCCTTTTTTGCTTATGATCTAACTAGAGCATTATTGCCAAACAAACACTTTCGCTTCGTATGGTCCCAAGTCAGTCAAAATGCCATCATCCCCAGCTTCGACATCATAATTACCTGTCCATTCGTGCCATGTGCCACTACTAGGAAAGTTAGGAACGTGATAGCCACCCAAGAAGTTTTCTGAGAAATTAGCTACAACAACTAGACGAGAACCTTCTTCATTCCAGCGACTATAAGCTAGCACTTTTGCCTCTGGATTTTCGTGGATAAAGTCGATATTTTCTGTGTAGAGCGCGTGATTGTCTTTACGCAGCTTAATTAAGCCTTTATAGTAATCAAACAATCCACGATTTGAGTCATTACCTAACAGTGTCCAATCGATTTTAGCTGAATCTTGAGTTTTGGGTTTGTACTCCCCAAATTCTTCACCCATCCAAATCAAAGGTACACCGACTGCTGTCATGAGAATAGCTGCTCCCAGCCTAGCTCTTCTAAAAGCTTCTTCATCAAGAATTTCACGATTTCCTAACTCGACCATAACATGATTGTGGTCGTGGTTGGTAAGATAATTTACTACATTCGTAGCACCCAAAAAGCCTTGACGCTTGCAGTCAATTACATCTTTTAAGCGCTCTAAATCAAATGTATCACCGCAGATATGTTCGACAATACAGTGATAGAAACTATCATGCCAGCATCCATCCATCGGTCCATCGACATTCGTGATGGAAGTAGTTTCCGGAATGTGTTCGGCAATGTTATAAAAAGGCTTCATGCTCGCAGCTTGTTTCGCTTCCTGAACAATCCAGTGCATGAAGTCGTAATTAGCAATTTGCCGCGCTGCATCGTAACGAATACCATCTGTATGAAATTGCTCAATCCAATAACGTACTGAATCTGCAATAAATTTACGAGCAGGATAAGTTTCTAACTTCTCGTCGTAGTGTTCGTAATTAAACTCAGGTCCCCAGTTATTATCTGGGTCACGGGGTTCGTGATGATACCAATAGTCGTGGTCAATTTGTGTTAAAGGACTAGATGCTTCTGAGTGGTTATAAATACCATCCATGATGACACGAATGCCTCTACCGTGACACTCATCAATTAAATTTTTTAACCCATCGCTAGAACCATAACTTGATTCTGTAGCGAAGAAGTGACGAGGGTTATACCCCCAGCTATAATCACCAGGATATTCTTTAAGTGGCATCAACTGAATAGCATTAATTCCTAATTCACATAGATAATCTAATTTTTCAATAACGTGCTTATACTTTCCTCGTGCGTAAGGGTCATCTTCACCACCAGAAAAGTCTGCAATGTGCATTTCATAAATAACTAATTCATGGTCAGCAGGTAAA
>JBPCQW010000200.1:0-7285 GCA_050997715.1 Hassallia sp. | reverse complement strand
ACACAGTGCGGGTGTAAAGGGGGGGATGCAGACAGCGAAGCAATTGGACGTAGCACTCGTGGGGTTGAGTACCAAGATCCATGCGGTGGTTGATGCGTTGGGAAATCCGGTCAGCTTTCACCTCACGCCTGGACAAGCTTGTGACCTAGACGGTGCGGATGTGCTGCTGCCCGACCTGAGAACGGACACAGGGAAAAGCAGACAAAGGATACGATGCCGATGCACGGGTAATCGATGTTTTGGAAGCGCAAGCCAAGACCGCCGTGATTCCCTCGAAGCGTAACCGCAGCACCCCCCGTAACTACGACAAAGATTTGTACAAAGCCCGTCACTTAATTGAAAACATATGAGCCAAACTCAAGCAGTACCGTGCGATCGCCACCCGCTACGACAAGCTCAAAATCAACTTTCTCGGTGCAATTTACCTCGCTGCTACCGTGATTTGGCTCAACTGATGACACGCCCTAACTCATTTATCATTAAAAGTATCTTTTAGAACAGTGCGAGCTGCCAGATGATTACGAGTAGAAGTTAAAATTTCTGCTTCGCGTTCTAAGCGAGCTGCCGTGTCTTGGATTTCTAGCAATAATTGTTGCTCTGGCGCTACACCATAAAGGTTACTCGCTACCCAGTAAGATAATTCTATTGGCAAATCTGGCAAATCTTCTGGAAGTTCGATGTTTTGTTCGGTCAACTTAGATGATAGACGCACAACATCTCGCAGCAGTTGTTCTACATCGGTTGCTAAAGGTCGTAAATCTTTACTTGGTGGTTGGTCTTCAATCCACTCAACTAAACCAACGCGATATGGCTTTTCTCTGACATATTCTAAGACGCGAAATCTCTGCTGTCCTAAAGTCAACATCTTCATGCGGTCGTCTGGTAGCCGTTGGTAATGAATGATTTCCGCACAGCAGCCAACATTTGCGATCGCCCCTTTTGCTTGATCGTACATCAAAACACCAAACCTGCGATCGCTCTCCAAAATCGTGTTCATCATGATTCTGTAGCGAAATTCAAAAACATGCAGGGGTAACGGTCTGGTGGGAAATAGAACTACTTCGGGTAACGGGAACAGAGGTAGTTCGCGAACCGCAATTTTAGAAGAAGATGTCATTGTTGCCTTGGTATAAATTTACTCTTTAAAAAGATATGATTTTTGGCTTTTCCCGTTTGCTGCTTACATTCTATCATTTGTTTTCTGGCTAAATAAAAAGCCCTGAGACATATTTCTTCAGGGCTAAGTAAATATTTATACTAGAGAATTTCAGTTGTTAGTTATTAATTGACGGTTAACGATTAACAGTCATCCACGCTCCTACTGACCACTATCTACTAACCAATAACTATTTACAATTTAACTTCAATGTCCACACCAGATGGCAAATCAAGTTTCATCAAAGCATCAATAGTTTTAGAAGAAGGCTGATAAATGTCAATAATGCGGCGATGGGTGCGAGTTTCAAAGTGTTCCCGTGAGTCTTTATCTACGTGGGGCGATCGCAGTACGCAATATATTTTGCGTTTTGTTGGTAAAGGAATCGGTCCTATGGCTGTAGCGTTAGTTCGGTTAGCTGTGTCTACAATCTTCTCGCAAGATGTATCCAATAAGCGACGGTCAAAAGCCTGTAAGCGAATTCTAATTTTTTGTTGCTGTAGAGTTGCCATCTTTAATTGTCCTGGTTCTGATTATTTAGGGGACTGGGTGCTGGGGACTGGGGAGTACTCTTAGTAGTGAGTGGTAATTTCTTTTTTTACCCTATTCCCTACTGCCTATTCCCCACTCCCTGAATTAGAGGGAAGAGAAAGGAGCAGAGAGGTATTCTACCATCTCTGCTCCATATTTTGATTAAATTACAGAAGTATTACTTCAGAATTTTGGATACGACACCCGCACCGATGGTGCGACCACCTTCACGAATAGCGAAGCGCATACCTTGTTCAATAGCAATGGGGTTGATTAATTCCACACTCATTTTAATGCGATCGCCTGGCATCACCATTTCTGCCTCGCTACCATCATCGGAAGTGAATGCTGTAATCGTGCCGGTTACGTCTGTTGTCCGCACATAAAATTGAGGACGATAGCCAGAGAAAAATGGAGTCTTGCGACCACCTTCTTTTTCTGTAAGTACGTACACTTCACCTTCAAATTGAGTGTGGGGAGTAATCGAACCGGGTTTTGCTAACACCATACCGCGTTCGATATCAGTCTTCTGAATACCACGCAATAGTACACCGGCGTTATCCCCAGCCATACCTTGGTCAAGACTCTTCTTGAACATCTCAATACCAGTTACGGTAGTGGCGCGAGTATCTCTGATACCTACTAGTTCAACGTTATCGCCTACTTTTACTATACCCCGCTCAATCCGACCTGTGGCTACAGTACCACGACCTGTGATGGAGAATACGTCTTCAATCGCCATCAAGAAAGGCTTATCCACATCTCGCTCCGGAGTGGGGATAAAAGAATCTACAGAGTCCATCAACTCATAGATTTTATCTACCCACTCATTTTCACCGCGTTTGGTCTTAGGATTCTTGGTCATAGCTTCCAGAGCTTGCAGACCAGAACCTTTGATAATGGGGATGTCGTCACCAGGGAAATCGTAGCTGGTAAGCAATTCTCTCAGTTCTAGTTCTACTAGTTCCAAGAGTTCTGGGTCATCCATCAAGTCTTCTTTGTTCAAGAAGACAACCAAGCTAGGTACACCCACCTGCTTTGCCAACAGAATGTGTTCGCGAGTTTGGGGCATTGGACCATCGGTAGCAGCTACTACCAGGATGCCTCCATCCATCTGTGCCGCACCGGTGATCATGTTCTTCACATAGTCAGCGTGTCCGGGACAGTCTACGTGGGCATAGTGACGATTTCCGGTTTCGTACTCAACGTGGGCGGTATTAATTGTAATACCCCGTGCCTTTTCTTCGGGTGCGTTATCGATTTGATCGTAACCTTTAGCTATGGCTTGACCGTTAGCTGCTAAGGTCATGGTGATCGCTGCCGTTAACGTAGTTTTACCGTGGTCAACGTGTCCAACAGTACCGATATTTATGTGGGGTTTATTCCTTTCAAACTTTGCGCGTGCCATTAATCCTCGTTTCCTTTATCTAACTAAGCGTTCCCTTTGCTTTTAGCAATGATTGCCTCAGCCACGTTGCGAGGCACTTCTTCGTAACGGCTAAACTCCATTGAGAAGATGCCCCGACCTTGGGTTTTAGACCGGATATCAGTAGCGTAGCCAAACATTTCTGCTAATGGTACTTTAGCAGTTACTTTGGCAATTCCCTGCTCAGATCCCATCCCCTCAATTTGCCCGCGACGGGAATTGAGATCGCCCATAACATCTCCAAGGTAGTTTTCGGGAACTTCTACCTCAACTTTCATCATAGGTTCTAACAGGACGGGTGAGGCTTTCATCACAGCCTCTTTCATCGCCATTGAGCCAGCGATTTTGAAAGCCATTTCCGACGAGTCTACATCGTGGTAAGAACCATCAATCAATGTTGCTTTAACATCAATTAATGGATATCCAGCGAGAACACCGCTTTCACAGCTTTCTTTCATTCCCTGTTCGGCAGGTCCGATGTATTCTTTGGGTACGATACCACCAACAATCTTGGAGACAAATTCAAACCCAGTTCCTGGTTCTCCGGGTTCCAAATTGATCACAACGTGACCGTATTGACCTTTACCACCACTCTGACGGATAAATTTGCCTTCTACTTTGTTGACTTGTTTACGGATGGTTTCGCGGTAAGCTACTTGCGGCGCACCGACATTCGCTTCCACCTTAAATTCTCGTAACATGCGGTCTACAAGAATTTCTAAGTGTAACTCTCCCATCCCTGCAATCACGGTTTGGTTGGTTTCGGGATCGACGTGGACACGGAAGGTGGGGTCTTCTTCTGAGAGAGATTGCAGAGCCTTGGACAACTTGTCCATGTCGTTCTTGGTTTTGGGTTCAACCGCTACCGAGATTACAGGCTCAGGAATGAATAAGGATTCCAGAATTACTGGCGATCCCTCATCACATATCGTGTCACCTGTCAAGGTGTCTTTCAATCCCAGAGCTGCTCCCAAATCACCCGCTCGCAGTTCATCGACATCTTGTCGGTCATCTGCTTTCATCAGAACTAAGCGGGAAATCCGTTCTTTTTTATTCTTGCTAGCGTTGAGGACGTAGCTACCCTTTTTGAGAATCCCTGAATAAACGCGAACAAAGGTAAGGCGACCGTAAGGGTCAGCCATAATCTTGAATGCCAGAGCCGATAGGGGTTCGCTGTCATCAGCCCGACGCTCAACGGTATCGCCATTCGGCAGTAAGCCTTGGATTGGCGGTACTTCGCTTGGTGCTGGTAGGTAATCTACAACCGCATCCAACATCAATTGCACGCCTTTGTTTTTGAAGGCGGAACCGCAAAGTACGGGAACAATCTTACCTGCAATTGTGCCTTTACGCAGTGCCGTACGAATTTCATCTGTTGTCAATTCTTCGCCGTCGAAGTACTTGCTCATCAGATTGTCATCGGTTTCTGACACTGCTTCCACGAGTTTGACGCGGTATTCTTGCGCCTTTTCTTGCATGTCGGCGGGGATATCAGTTTCTTCGATATCTGTTCCCTGGTCATTGTTGTACATATATGCACGCATATGCACTAAGTCAACAATGCCTTTGAAGTCGTTTTCAGCACCGATAGGCAACTGAATGGCGATCGCATTCGCTCGCAGGCGATCGCACATTTGATCGTGAACTCGATAAAAGTTCGCCCCTGTGCGATCCATTTTGTTAATAAAGGCGATCCGAGGCACTTTGTAGCGGTCTGCTTGCCGCCACACTGTCTCTGACTGCGGTTGCACGCCGCCCACTGAACAAAATACTGCAATTACACCATCTAACACGCGCATCGAACGTTCAACTTCAATCGTGAAGTCAACGTGACCCGGTGTATCGATAATGTTTATTTGATGATCTTTCCAACTGGTTGTAATCGCAGCGGCAGTGATGGTAATTCCCCGCTCCCGCTCCTGTTCCATCCAGTCTGTTACGGCTGTTCCTTCATGGACTTCGCCGATTTTGTGAATAATTCCAGAGTAAAACAATATTCTCTCTGTTGTCGTTGTCTTGCCCGCATCTATATGCGCCGCAATCCCAATGTTGCGTACTCTCTCTAGTGGGATCGTACGTGCCACAGCTGCCTCCTATAAGTTTCGCCTCATGATATCTTGTATATTACACTTTGTTAAGTTTCTATACTTCTACGGAAAACCGCCTTTTTTTATAGAAATCCACGATATATCGCTTTTTTACTGGCGATATATCGGTTCTCTACGTAGTTTAGACATCCTGTTATGTAATACAGGTCAGAATGCCTTTTAGTAACGATAGTGAGCAAAAGCTTTGTTAGCTTCAGCCATCCGGTGCGTTTCTTCGCGCTTGCGAATAGCGTTTCCGGTTTCGTTGGCAGCATCCATTAATTCATTTGCCAGTCTGCTTGCCATTGTTCGTCCGGGTCTAGCTCTGGAAAACTGTACCAGCCAGCGCAATGCCAAGGTAGTACCCCGGTCGTTACGTACTTCCATCGGTACTTGGTAGGTTGCTCCACCAACCCGACGCGCTTTTACTTCTACTAAAGGCGTTGCATTTCGCACTGCTCTTTCAAAGGTTTCTAAGGCATTCGCTCCAGTGCGTTCCTCAATTGTTTTCAAGGCTTCATAAACAATCCGTGCGGCAAGTGATTTCTTGCCATGACGCATTATCCGCCTAATTATCATGCTAACAAGACGGCTGTTATACACTGAGTCAGACGGAACTGGGCGCTTTTTAATAACACCACGACGAGACATACTTTACCCTTACTTCGGATTTGCGAACCAGATAATATGCGTTACATGCGATCGCAGCGACGCTTTTTCAAGTTAACTTGTTGCCCTTAACTAGACAAACAAGGCGACAACATTATATACCTTAATCTCAAACATTAAGATGCTGCTGTCGCTAACAGCATGTTCAAAAATTCCTGCACGCACCAGGTGTAGGTGGAAGCTTTACCAATTTAACTTGATTTTACTAAAACTAGCTAGCATCTGTGATTGCTGCCGTTTCTGAGCAAGCCTCCGGCAAAGGAGCATACCCTTAAGGAAGCTGCTTTACGTCTACACTAACGTTAACCTTTTTTGGCGCTATACACTTGAAGAAGCAATTAATCGCATTAAATAGCGATTAATTAACTATCATTCTATTTTTTCGTTTCTTTCGGACGCTTAGTTCCGTATTTGGAACGACCTTGCTTGCGGTCTTTGACTCCGGCTGTATCTAAGGTGCCACGGATGATGTGGTATCTCACGCCTGGTAAGTCCTTGACCCGACCGCCACGAATCATCACAACGGAATGCTCTTGCAGGTTGTGACCAATTCCGGGAATGTAAGCTGTGACTTCAAATCCCGAAGTTAGGCGCACTCTTGCTACTTTGCGTAGTGCTGAGTTTGGTTTTTTCGGTGTAGTCGTGTATACTCTGGTACATACACCCCTACGTTGGGGGCATTGCTTCAGAGCTGGGGACTTGGTTTTCTGACGCGCTTTTTCGCGTTCGGTTCGGATGAGCTGCTGTATTGTTGGCATGAGTTACAGCGCGTGAAGCTGCTTTAAGGTCTAAGTTTTCAACAAATCCCTATTATATCGTTTCTGGCGGGTTTTGTGTCAAATTTTTAGGGATTAGGGACTGGGGACTAGGTTGGTAGAGTGGAGAAAGAATTGCCGCAGCCGCAGGTAGCGATCGCCCTTTTGTTATGAAAGCGAAAACCACCGCCCATGAGATCCTCTGAATAATCGAGTATTAAATCGTTGATGTAATTTAACGAAGCAGCGTCTATTAGTATTTGGATGCCGTGACAATCAATTAGGCGATCGTCAACTTTCACCCCTTCATCAAAAGACATATCATAAAACCACCCCGAACAACCACCGGATTTCACTGCCAAGCGAACGAAAATATTTGCCGGCAGCTGCTTTGATTTTAATCGCCCGATTTCGCTAGCGGCTGCTTGACTCAGTTGAATCATAAAATTTTGATTCTTAAATTGAAAACCCCATCTTCATATTACAGATGGGGTTAACATTTTACACTATGAACGCCGACAGGTTAAAACCTGGGGCGTTGTGGGTACAAAGTCTGCTTCGCTTGGTGCGGACGCGCGAAAAATTAAGGGTTTGGAAAAAAGACGAGCGCAGGCTTTGTATGTTTAGCCGAGCCAGTGCGTTAGACGGGTTTCCCGGCTTG
>JBPCQW010000191.1:0-12695 GCA_050997715.1 Hassallia sp. | reverse complement strand
AAATCGTGTTTTCTTTGGCTAAAAGCGACTTTCGCAACATCTTCTTTGTGTGTCGCAAGCTGTGGTGCATGTGACCAAATGTTACCAGAGGAATGCTTTTCCCAGTAGCACGAACAGAAGCGATCGCCTCGGTAAAATCTGGATCACCAAAGTCTCCACCTTTTGGTTCCCAATCTTTACCACAAGGGTCTTCAGGACGATCGCCTAAACCAACTGGTCCATTGTGACCGATAAAAATAATTGTCTCATAAGCGGCGCTGTTTGCTGCCGCGACAATGCGATCGCTAGATTCGGCAAAACTGGTTACTGCATACCTTTCTTCGTAAAAATCATTATATTTCCACTGCGGTCCACCCCAACTAAAGGGACGACTCCCCACCACAGATAAATTCAAATCGGGAAAATCCAGCTTGCTGTAACCTACATGAGTTTCACCCAATAAATCGAGTTGTTGCTGTACCCAGTCTTCTGATGTGCGATCGTAAGGACACTTTCTGCGTCCCCAATCTGTAGCGGAGTACCATGCATCGTGGTTTCCCATCACCGCAGCTTTGGGGATGTCAAGGCAAGCGATCGCTTTCACCACATTTACCGACTCATTGCCAAAATCCCCCACAAACAGCACTAAGTCAATACCCAGATGTTTCAGCGCAATTCCATCTTCTTCTTCCCATTGGTCGTGAACATCTCCAACTACAGCTATTTTCACCATGCTTGTTTTTTTCTGACTGCTCATGCCATCTTCCTTGCCATCTTCTTCAAGCATAGGAAACTCAAGCTGATTTTGGCACAATCCCAAAGAAGGAGGATTACCCACCTTCTATTTTTGGTAAAAACTACTATAATTGATTTCACAAGACAATTACTTGCATCTCCTAGCAACTCCTAACTGTGTTTACCACTGCACTTGCTCAACGAGAAAACACCCAACTGGGTGCATTACCACTAGATTTATTTGCAGCGATTGAGAGTCTCAAAAAAGAACTCAACGCGGTAATTCTGGCACATTATTATCAAGAGCCAGATATTCAGGATATCGCAGACTTTATTGGCGATTCACTACAACTGGCAAATGCAGCAGCTAAAACCAATGCTGATGTAATTGTCTTTGCTGGTGTTCACTTCATGGCAGAAACGGCAAAGATTCTTAATCCTGACAAATTGGTACTTTTACCAGATTTGGATGCTGGTTGTTCTTTAGCTGATAGTTGTCCACCGCAGGATTTTGCCGACTTTAAAGCCGCTCATCCGGGACATTTGGTGATTTCTTACATCAACTGTTCCGCTGAAATTAAAGCGATGAGCGATATTATCTGCACCAGTTCCAACGCTGTGAAGATAGTGCAGCAGATACCGAAAGAGCAGCCGATTATTTTTGCTCCCGATCGCAACTTGGGACGGTATGTGATGGAACAAACACAGCGAGACTTGGTACTGTGGCAAGGAAGCTGTATTGTGCATGAAACCTTTTCTGAGAAGAAGATGGTGCAGTTAAAAATAGCACATCCCCAAGCAGAGGCGATCGCCCACCCAGAATGTGAAACTTCCGTATTGCGCCACGCCAGCTTTATTGGCTCTACAGCGGCTTTACTCAAATATTGTCAAGAAAGTCCAACTGAAGAATTCATCGTGGCTACAGAGCCGGGAATCATTCACCAAATGCAAAAATTAGCACCGCACAAGCGCTTTATTCCCGCACCGCCGATGAATAATTGTAATTGTAACGAGTGTCCGTTTATGCGGTTGAATACGCTGGAGAAGTTGTATTTGGCGATGAAGAATCGGACACCGGAAATTACGATGTCTGAAGAGATACGGTTAGCAGCGTTGCGTCCGATGCAGCGGATGTTAGAGATGAGCGTTTAGGTAGATATTTGTGGAGACGCGAGCGATCGCGTCTCTACATTGTTTTGTTGGGTTGGGTTAAAGGGGACAGGCAATGAAACAATAATGTTGGGTTTTGCTTCCCTGAAGCTAACTTACAAACTCATAAAAGTTCTAAAAATTCGCAGACAACTTTGTCTGGCTCCTTGTAACAACGTTCAGCAGGCTGACGGTAAATAGTTTTTATCCCATATTTTTGTAACAGGTAGTCCTGATCGCGCTCAGTTATGACTCTATCGGCTGATGAATAGTGATGGGGACCATCTACATGAAGAATTCCCCATTTCCCCTGATCGCAAATCAAAAAATCTATTTCAATATTCGGATTACCTTCCCTTGCGCTAAAGCGAACCATGCATGGTGGTACGAAAAATAGTCTTTTCTTGTCTAAAGCTTTAGCAATTTCAATTTCTGTCTTTGACCAAAAACGCAAACCTCCCCATGTGTGTGGGGCTTCTCGTCCTCCATATCCCAGCCCTTGGTTCGTAAAGTGGTCTTGGTTTGACTGTACCGTTATAGCCTCTAGTTGAGGTAATGTAGATAACTTGCTAGTGTCAAAGTTGTCTGGAAAACGAGTCGTAGGATCATATTGAATGTCTTTTAGTATTGCACGATCAAGATTTTTAGCAGTTTTCAAGTTAGCACCAATTAAGTTAGCGTTGCTAAGATCGGCAAATTTTAGCTCGGCGTTGCTTAGGTCAGCATTCTGTAAGTTTGCTTCACTCAGAAAAGCGCCTAATAAGTTTACACCTGTCAAATCTGCATCTGAAAGGTCTGCGCCTTCAAGGTTAGCCTCTCTTAAAGAAACTTCTACAAAGCTTCCATTTTTACCTTTTCCCTGATTGATAATTTTATGAACAAATTCTAAATTATCGTCGAGTTTAGTGTTTTCATCAACTTGAACGCCTCTAAGATCAACTCCCCAACCGCGAATATTTCTGACAATTGCTCCACTTAAATTTACATCTCTTAGTGCAGTACCTTTTTTACTAAAATTATTCCAACCTACAGCCTCAAGGTTGGCTCCAGTGAGCTTGGCGTTAGTCAAATCTGCTCCGGTTAAATCTGCTTCACGTAAATCAGCTTTTCTTAAATCTGCCCCACGTAAAACTGCATTTCTAAGATTTGCTTTACGAAGATTGGCTCCCTCATTTTTAAGACCCCAATCCAGCCAATCTTTTTCGTTTTGATAGTCATTTTCTCTTAACTCCTGCCCAACGCGGTTTTGAGCAATGCCGAGTTTGTTTACATCTTCCTGATTTATACGTGTACGTATTGGAACAGCAGATAGATTGGCTCCTGACAAATTAGCATTTTCTAAATTAGCATTTTCTAGATTAGCCTTACACAGTACGACACTTGTTAAGCTTTGATCCTTTAAATCAGCCCCACAAAGGTTAATACTACTAAAATTTCTTTCTCCTTGTTGGTAGCGCATAAGGAACTCATTACGGCTTTGAGGTAGATTTCCTGAATTCATACAAATCAACTCCTAGTATTAACTGTCAGCACTCTATATTTCGTGTTCATACTAACAGATAAATATTACTAAATTACTTAGTGATATTACGTAAATAATCTGTAGATTGAGTAGAGCGAGCTTATCCTAACTTAAGATTTAAAGTTTAGATAAAGTGCAATACGCGCTCTTTGTGTCTGTGCAAAGTGCGTAGACGCGGAGCCGCTTGTGGAGAGACATCGCCTTCATCCAAATAGCAAACACTTGTTATCTAGGTCTGTTAGAATGACGTGCGGGGCTTGATATTAAATGTTATAGATGAGCGTTTAGGTGTTTGTGGAGATGCGTAATTTCGCGTCTCCACTACGCTATCGTAGTTACTTTATTGTAATCTTCTGCGTGACTTTGTAATACATCCCAGATATCTACCTTTTGTTGAAGATTCAACCAGAGTTGAGGACCATTTCCCAAAGCTTTTCCAATACGAATTGCCATGTCTACAGTAATTGGTCTTCGACCCTGAATAATCTCATTAACAGTACGACGAGATACACCTAGTACAAGAGCAAACTTCGTTTGAGTTATTTCTAAATCTTCGAGGATATCTGAAATAACTTCACCTGGATGTACTGGTCTTACCTGTCTTACTGCAAAATTTTCTTGCAGGTCTTTCATAGTCATCTTATTTCTTTAAATAAATTTGCTGACGTTACCGAACTTTGGCATGTTAGAAACGCCTATTTTCCTAATTTTCAACTAAGAGTGATAATCTTCCAGGTCTACATCATATGCATCATTGTCCTTAAATGTAAAAGTTATACGCCAATTTCCTGATACTTTTATTGACCAAGTTCCTTCTCTATCTCCCTTTAATTCATGTAAATTATACCCTGGCAGTCTAATATCATCTATAATTATTGCTGAATCTATTACTTCAAGTCTTACTCTAATTCTTTTTTCAAGCTCTTTAGGTATACCTTTTGTAATTCCTTCTTTAAATAAATTCTCTAATGCTTTGTTTTTGAATTTTTGAATCATACTCGGTTTTTATACAAGTTTGATCGGTATATATTCTGCTCATATTCACATCAATCTAAATAATATGAAATTATGTTACTTCATCAGTTATAAATAAATTGTAATCTATAAGGTTACAGCAGTCAAGCTTGTGGGTTGGGTTGACGTAACTAAACCCAGCAATGCAACTGACACGGTGTCAACTTGCGTTATTTGTGAGTAAAATCGGCGATCGCATCTCCACTGATATTTGAGGGAGTAATGCGATCGCCTTCATCTAAATAGCAAACAATTGTTATCTAGGTCTGCTAAAATCACGTGCAGGGGTTGTTAGCACAAAGGCAATATGATATCACCACATTTATTAGAAATAGAGCGTTCAATCCGTACTTTGTCTTTAGAAGAACAAGAATGGCTTCTAGAACGTATTAAAAGACAAGTCCAAGAAAAGAAGCTAACAGCATATAAATTTATTGATAAAAAATATATGAATGAACAGTTAGCGGCAATGGCTAACGATTTAGATATACAAACAGAAATTGCTGAAATCAACGAGGAATTTCCTATCACTGAAATGGATGATCTAAAAAAAGTGTGAGCAGCGTTAAATTTAGATTACCGTTACTGTTAAGTCTTGCAGGTAATACAAATGACACAAGAATTAATCGAGCTAAGAAATAGTATCCTGCAAGGAAGATACGCAGATGCTTTAATGATTGTTGATGAATTAGAGGGGATGAGTAAACAAGCTATTCTGCGTCATCTCCAATCTTGTTTAAACATTCTGTTGATTCATTTGATAAAAAACCAAATAGAACATCGATTAACTGATTCTTGGGTAAATTCTATTCGGAACTCAATCAAAGAAATTAAAAAATTAAATATCAAAGACAATAAAAAATCTTACTACATCAATCAAGATGAATGGAAAATGTTCATAGAAGAGGAAGTAATTGAAGATGCTATAGCTGATGCAAGTCTGGAAATTTTTAACGGAAAATATACTCGCTCTCAACTATCAGCAATACTGGATAGAAAGCAGATTTTAACTACAACAACTAGGTTTCTGGCTTTAACATATATTTATTCGGCAAAAGAATTACCAGCGATTATGGATGATTATCTAGCTCAATTAGCTGGTGGGGAAGATTGGATAAATAGGAAAAGTTAAAGAGCGATCGCTCTTTTAGTTAACTTAACGAAATCCAAAAATCCAACCAGTATTTGCTGTCAGCTTGTGGGGTTATGCCATTTAATAGAATTAACTTAATCGTTACCACAACTTGTTGACTGGATAAGCATCAAACACCGCATCTATACTTACCAAAGGTATATTTTCAACAATTGCCTGAGCAACTAAAATTCGGTCAAAAGGGTCGCGGTGATGATTGGGTAAACCCTTTAAGGCATAGATGTGAGGTAACTCCATTGCTAATATTTGTAAATCGTTTGCTTCTCGTTGAGTCTCTATCAATTCGGGTAGTGGTAAGTTGAGAGTTAGCTTGCCAGTTTGAAGTTTGATTTGCATTTCCCAGATACTAGCGATACTAAATATCCAAGAATTGTTAGTATTATTTAATAAATCTGTAACTTGATCAGAGAGTCTTTCGGGATTTCCTGCTGACCAGATAAGTACGTGAGTATCTAATAACAATCTCACACTACACCTTCGCCCATCCAAAATTCATCTGGCAAAGGGTCATTAAAATCCTCACTCATCCATATCTGACCTTTATGCAAACCCATTACCCGTTTTTTAGGTGCTTGAAGCTGGACGTATTTATGTGCTAAAAATTCCACAAAATCTAGCACCTGTTGTTGCTGTTCTGGTGGTAAAGTTTGCAGCTTGGCAATTAATTCTGAGGTAGTATCTACAACTTGGGAAGTCATCTCACCTTCTCCTATTGAATATCTAACTTAATATTAGTCAAACATATTTCTACACTTTATCTTACAGTAGTACTGACGGAGAGCTTCACTTCAAGCATTTGGGTGGGTTATAAAGAGCGATCGCTTCAACTGTCATCACATCAAATCCGGTAAATATCTGTCATAACCACACGCAGACAAAGCCAAAGTACGCAAAAATAAAAAAATAGACACGCTGATAAAACAACAATGACCGAAGCAAAATCAACGCGCACAGCACGACGAGGAAGAATATTCCCGGAAATTCAGTGGACGGAAGAACAGAAAGCCAAACGACAAGCTGAACGTGAGGCATTTTATCAACGCTGCAAACCGATTTTTGACAGCGTTCAACCAGAGTTAATTAAAACTCACTACAACTGGTACATAACTGTTGAACCGAACAGTGGAGATTATTTCATCGATAAAGATGAAATGACAGCTATTAATATGTCACGACAAAAACACCCGAATGCTCCTGTGTTCATATTCCGGATTAATGAAACAGGAGTCGCTGGGACAATATGATTCAAGGCTGCTTTGGTGATGAGGATGAATTAATTTTTGAAATTGAATTGATTGGAGATGATGGATTGGAATTGCCTATTGATGTTATTTTGGATACGGGTTTTTCTGATTGGTTAGTGATGGATGAACAAGATTTAGAGGATTTTGATTGGGAGTATTTAGGTGAAAGGGATATGCGACTAGCAAAAGGGAAAGCTAAGTTTGATGTTTATGCAGGCAAAATACGAATAGATAGAATTGTGTTTGACATTCCTGTATATGCAGGTAAAGGAGTGTCAGAAGTTTTACTTGGTCGTCAGTGGTTAAAAACTCGTCGCTTGTTAGTAGATATGCCTGCGGGAGTGTTAACCTTAGGAAATTAATTGTACTATGTGTAGCTTTCCTTGAGTCAGATAGCTATTTTTAAGACAAGACTTGTCAATATCAAATGCAACATCGATAATCTAAAGTGATATGAGGAGTCGGAAAATGAAGTATCTTCCGTATTTAGTGTCAGTAGTTCTGGCTAGTTCATTTTTGAGTTTTGCTCGACCAGCACAAGCTCAAGTAGCTTATGGTAGCTATGTCGGTGTCGGTCCGACTGTTGGTCTTTCAGATGGTGGTCAAATTGGGGGAGTTCTTGCTGTCCGCTACAAGCTTCTAGAAAGTCCAGTATCTTTTCGCGCTCAAGCTTTAATTGGTCAAAGCACAGCAGTTGTGCCCACTGTTTCCTACGACGTGCCCTTAAACTGGCAAACTGATGCCTATTTGGGTGCTGGTTTGGTGTTAGCTGGTGGTGATACACCTTCACCGGTAGGTAATAAAATCAGCTTTGCTTTGCAACCAGGAGTTGATTACGTCGTCCCTAATAGCAACACAGTGATTTTCGGTAATGCCATCATTGCCTTTGATGCTTACCGCGATGGTGGGGGTACTGCTATTTCCGTACAAGGTGGTGTCGGTTTTAAATTCTAAATAGTAATAATACGTAAGTAATTACATTCCCAAGTTTTCAATAAACGTGGGATTTTTGCTTGACATAAGTTAATTATTATGTTGTGGTGTGATGCCAAATTTGCCTTTTGAGTCAAAAAGGCGATCGCTAATTGAATTGACGATTCTTCTGATAAAAAAGATACGACAAGCAATTTTTTCGGCTTGACGAAAGCCACAAATATTTTGAGCAAATTTATAAACTGCCTTTGTACTATTTCCCTTAAAATCAGGAAAGGTAGTTAAAGCTTTTTCTAAATATCGTAAGTATTGTGAATAGTCAAAAAATAAACATTCTCGACCCAAATCAAAATAAGATTTAGCTAAAGCATAGCGATACTTAAGAGAAAGTTTTTTCAACTGTAATAGCTTTTTTTCTGCCTTTTCTAATACTAAATAGTGGCTTTTTACCCATAAACTTATAGAGCGACTAGAAACTGTTACATTACCGTATCGTCTATAAACTGAATAGCAACCTGGTTGATATACAACTTTGGCATCATTGATTACCACTGAGATGAAAAAATCTCTATCTTGGGCAGCCTGGAAACTTTCATCCCATCCACCACTATTTATTACTACGCTTCTTTTATAAAGTAAAGAAGCAACAGCTGTCCACCAATTTGTTAGTAATGACTCCAAGATGTCTACTTGCGCTCTAGGAACCTGTATTTTATCCAAAAAACTTGTTCCATTATAATGATGTTGATATCTCCAATCACCATAAACAACATCTGCGCCGGTTTCGTCTAAAAAATTAACTTGTCTTTCTATTTTTTCTGGCAAAATGTAGTCATCCGCATCTAGGTATTGAATATAGTCTCCTCTTGATAAAACAAAAGCTCTATTTCTCGCATGATTTCCTCCTTGATGAGGCAGACTTTCCCAGATAATTTTATTTCCATAACTTTTGATAATCTCTAAAGACTTGTCAGTTGAACCATCATCAATTACAATAATTTCGATGTTTGGATAAGTTTGTCGCAAACAGCTGTCAATAGCTTCTGCGAGCCATCTTTCCGCATTAAAGCAGGGTATTATTACTGAAACAAGTTTTTCCATTTTTTTTCCTTCAACATAATTAAACAACTAACTTTCACAACCATTACAGTCATGTCGATTGTTCGTTAGAGCGCTATATGTAGAATTACCCTGGAAACTTGAATTTTATGCGTTATCTACCGCTTCTCATTCGGATGAATTACACCTAAATAGAAGTATTCATCTGCATACCTCACCTTCAGTCGCTGCGTTTCTACATATGTGGTTCCTTTTTACTGACAACTTGCCATTTACGTGGTTGATAAAATAAACATCGGCTGATAGTTTTGTTTGTTTTTACAGTGAATCTAAAAGAATCAACAATATCAAAAGAGTAAACACCTTTTCTAATGTAGATTTTCGCACTGTATACACCAGGAATTAAAGAACAGTAAGGCATATACATTTGGATTTCTGATATTCCTGGAGGTATAATTAGTTCTTCATTGTCACTACTAGATGTCAAATATAAAACCAAACCATTTTCTCCTGATAGCGCTGTCACTAAAATACCAAGATTTGCATTTTTCACCTCCTTATAAGCTTTGCATTCGACGCATAAATAAGCAGACTCACCAGAAAGCAGCGTGTCTATTGCTTTTCCTTGTTCATCTTTAAAACTAAGAGAAACAATATCTAAACCTAAACTTTCTTTTTCTGGCTTTTCAGGCAAAACCATTTTACCTAAAGCATTTTCTGTGCCAATTAGACACAAGTCTTCTTCATATTTACGAATTACCGTTTCAGTATCTCCAGAAGCAATTAACTGACCTTTGGAAAGATATACTGAAGATTCACATATATTTAATACGCTATGAGAATTGTGGGAAACTAATATAAAAGCTGTACCTTTTTCTCGCATTTTAGATAACTTGCGGTGGCACTTCATTTTAAATTTAATATCACCTACGGCAAGCACTTCATCTATTAATAAAATATCTGGTTCTATATGAACTGCACAAGCAAATCCCAGTCTTGCAGCCATACCAGAACTATAAGTTTGGACCGGCGCATCAATTGCATCAGCAATTTCAGCAAAATCTATCACATCTTTAAATCTCTCTTCGATTTCTTGAGTTGATAAACCGAGAATTGACATATTTGCATATATATTTTCTCGACCAGTCAGAATAGGATTAAACCCGGCTCCTAATGCAATTAATGGTGCTACTCTTCCCCTGACTTTCACACAGCCACTATCAGGTTTTATCAAACCGCTAATAATTCTAAGTAGCGTACTTTTACCGGCTCCATTTGAGCCTACTAACCCTAGTGCTTCTCCCCGTCGCAGTTGAAAGCTGAGATTATTCAGCGCCCAAAATTCTTTTGGACGAAGAGTTTCGCTTTTTCGATTTGCTCCTACTAATTCTGTGGCAATATCTTGAACACCATATAATAAAGACCGTTTTAAATCTCTACAAAACTTTTTAGAAAGGTTTTCAACCGAAATAACTATATCAGTATCTCTCGTTTGTTCTTTTAAATTAGTCATTTTTAAGAACTCACTCTCTCAACCACATAAGGCATAGCTAGACGAAATCCAATCCAAGTTAATAGCAAACCAACTATAGTAATTACACTTACTATCCAAAATCGCCAAGGATCTGAGACTACTCCTGTAGTAGCTAACTCTCGCGCTGTTACTAATAAAGGTGTAACGGGATTCAGGTTTACTAAAAACCCAAAAGTTCCAGCGTTGGGAACCGGATAAACTACGGGAGTTAAAAACAACCAAAAGCCTGTAAATAAAGTTAACGCTTTAGATACATCTTGATATAAAACACCGAATGGAGCTAATAAAATGCCGATAAATGTTCCAAAGAAAACTAAATGAATTAATGCGACTGGAGTTAAAATTACTGTCCAGCTTACGGAAACGTGAAACCAAATAAACAACGCTACGATTAAAATCAGCTTGATAGCAAAGTTAAAAAAAACTTCACCCATCTTTGCCAAAATCAATGCTTCTCTAGGAAAGTTGACTCTTGCTAACATCGGTTTTGCGACTGTCACCGCTTGCACTGGACCGTTTAAAGCTTCAACAAAAGTTTGCCATAGTGCAGTGCTGAACATGACATAAGCTGGATAAGGTAAATCAGTTTTGCCAACATTAATAACATTGGCATTACTAGCAAGAGTAAATCCAGTTGCCATGAAAATTGGCGGTAAAAAAGCCCAGATTATTCCTAAAAAAGATTGCCGATATTGAGCGCTGATATCCCGCACCATCAAGCGTCGAGCAAGTTCGCGAGAAGCTAACAAGTCTCCCCACATTTGTTTGAACAATTTTAGAGGATGTCTGAGCAAACTTTCGGGTGTATAAATAACCTCAGTAAGCTGAGATTTGAGGGTATTATTTTGCTTCAATATTTCTCACTCCTTGCGGCAAAAAATGCACATGTACGTTATCTTTGCGAAGCCGCGATCGCCGACTTTACAGGTTGTGATGAAACATGATTTTGCATACCCTGAAGATGCTTGCGAGCGTAGCGATCGCTTAAATAACGATTGAGTACACGATCTAACTTCATTAACAAGCTCTCTGCGCGATAAATTCTCCGTCCAAAAACACTTTTAATCAAAGGAGCAATAATTGTATCAAGCCGTCTTCTTCCCAAACTGTTGTACTTTTTTTGAAAGTACTCATCCTCGGTTAAATTCCATTTGTCGCGTAAATGTTTGAGGCTATAAAGTTCCCACGCATCGCTCCAACGCAGCATGTAAAAGTGTAAGTCTGACCACTTTAAAGGTGGTCCCGGTACGTATGTAATCAAAGATTCGGGTTCTAAATAAATCGAACCACCTGCTTCGGTAACAAGCATACACAAATCTACGTGTTCTTTGGTATTCATTAATCCCTCATCTAACACGCCGATTTGCTTAAATATTTCTGTACGTACAATCATGCAGTGAAACTCTGCAAGTCCGGTTTTTTGCCGTTGCAATTGAGGAAGAATATCCTCAACCATTCGTCCTTGTTTATAAATTTTTTCTATTATTTTGTATCTGGTTATATTGCCTTTAATTTCCACTTTTACCCCAGATTCTCCACCTGCACAATGCACTTCTGAATGTAGGGGGAGGTTCTGACAAATTAAAGGACTAACTACGGTAGCTTTGGTTTGTTCAGCACAATTGACTAACGCTTTTAACCAGCCTGGAGTAACTATTACGTCGTTATCCATGAATACAACATATTTGCTGTTGACTTGACGCAAGCCTAAATTCCTGGCACGGTTGGGGGAGAGATAGTAATCAGTACGAATCAGTTGAAACTTTTTTTCACGCGCTTGTTCTTCGAGATAACGCTGGATATCAGATGGGGAATTACCATCTACATAAATTAATTTGAATGGATATTCTTTATTTTGGTAAATGCTTTCTAAAGATTCACGAGTGTAACTAAAACGCTCTCTTGGTGCAACAATAATTGTAACTTCTGGGTCGGCAATTGCTGGTAAATTCATTTACAAATCCTCGCGAAAGCAATTAAATCAGGTTTTGGTCAAAAACATTTATGTAGAATGCACCTATTTTGGTTGTGGCTGTACTTCGTTTTTATGAAAAACTGGCAGATTTAGGATTTACTAATGTATCTAGACATTCTTGATTTTGTAAATTTTTCATTGTCTACTTGGCGGTAGATTTCGACTAGTTCATCATTAAGGTGGTTCATATCGTAGTGGTTTTCTACATAAGCACGACCAGATGAACCCATTTGTTGCCAAACTTCTGGATGTTTTATGAAATAGCTTACCTTTTCTAATATGGTGTCAGCATCTCTCTCTGGTACAAGAAAACCAGAAATATTATCTTTTATCAATTCGGGAATACCACCGTGTAGAGTTCCTATCACTGGTAAACCCATTGCCATTGCTTCTTTTAA
>JBPCQW010000155.1:0-13512 GCA_050997715.1 Hassallia sp. | reverse complement strand
ATGCTTGGTATAGGATCACGTCTGGTACAGCCATTAGTGACATTGTTCTCAATGTAGTCGAAGGCTTAGGAACATAAACTTTGTGGTCAGCTAAAGGTTTGTAAGGAAAATCTTCGTCTTTTACTTGCTGTATCAAATATTCAAGATTAGCTTGAAGATTATGTGCAAATATTTTCATCCCTAACTCGTCGTGAACCATACGGTTACTAACATTGACGGTTCGTTGCCACGCAAGCAGAAAATTATCATAAGTCGCAAACTTATTCCAGAGAGATTCGGTTATTCTCATATTTTATACTTGTGTTTATCTTAAAATCAGATTTTAGTATAGCAATATATACTTATTTTTTAAATATAGAAAGTTATATTTATTACTAAAAATTAAACTTATTACAAGTTGATGACTACAATTCTTACCAGACTCGCATTTTTTTTAGCAGTATCAAAATTCAAAAGTAGATTAATAATCATTTTCTATTCTAAACAAGCGATGCTTAGGTTGGGCTGCGCCAATGCCAATTAGAATAGAAAGTATTTACCATCTCGTCCGATTTAGGTAAGTTTATGGAAGCACTGCAAATCGCTTTACCTTCAACACTAAAATTGAATATCGATTTAACTGACGAGCAATATTTCCAACTGTGTCAAAACAACCGCGATTATCGATTTGAAAGCACAGCCGAAGGGGAATTATTAATTATGCCACCTACAGGTAGTGATACTGGCAGACGTAATGTTAAAATAACCACTCAACTAGATATTTGGAATTCTCAGAATAATTTAGGCGAAGTTTTTGACTCTTCAACTGGCTTTACATTACCCAATGGTGCTAAACGTTCCCCTGATGCTTCTTGGGTGAAAATTGAACGCTGGAATGCTTTAACACCCGAACAACAAGAAAGTTTTGCTCCCCTAACTCCTGATTTTGTAGTCGAGTTGCGTTCTCGTACTGATTCTCTCAAAGAATTGCAAGAGAAAATGCAAGAATATATTGACAATGGTGCAATATTAGGCTGGTTAATTGACCGCAAAAATAAGCGAGTAGAAATTTATCGTCCAGGTAAAGAAGTAGAGATTCTAGAAAATCCTGGTACTTTATCAGGTGAAGATGTTTTACCTGGATTTGTGTTGAATTTAACGTTGATATTATAAGTAAATTATAAGCGCGATCGCCTAAATAAAGAATAAGCGATCGCTTGAAATCCTATTTTTCATCATCCGGTGTCTGCGGACGTTCAACAGTAGCAGGATTTACCTCAGCTTCGTCGGTTCTAGTAGAGTCGTCAGCATAGCTGATAACCCTTACACCAACGCGCTCATTTTCTCCAACAACCCAGAAAACAACTTTAACCCATCGCTACTACCCAACATCGCGTCAGATGCTCTCTCTGGATGCGGCATCATACCTAACACATTTCCTTGTCTATTGCAAATACCTGCAATATTATTTAACGAACCGTTAGGATTCTCACCTTGATAACGAAAGACAACTTGATTGTTATCTTCAATTTCTGCGATAGTCGCTGCATCTGCATAATATCTTCCTTCACCGTGGGCGATCGGTAAAGTGATAATTTCACCTTTTGTATAAGCTTGCGTCCAAGATAAATCGGTGCGCTCAACTTTTAGGGGAGAGCGATCGCATATAAAATGCAAATCTCGATTTCTCACCAAAGCACCCGGTAAAAGTCCGGCTTCAGTTAAGACTTGAAATCCGTTACAAATACCGATGACAAACTTACCTTTTTGGGCATGTTCTACAACCTGCTGCATCACAGGTGAAAAACGAGCGATCGCACCACAGCGCAGATAATCCCCGTAACTAAAACCACCAGGGATAATTATCACATCCAAATCAGAAATATCCGTATCTTGATGCCAAACCATGCGAGTAGGTTGCTTGAGAATGTCTCGTGTGACATAAGCAACATCGCGATCGCAATTAGAACCCGGAAAAACCAAAACGCCGAATTTAGTCATTGATCGGGAGTTAGGAGAATGGAGTATGAGTCTGGAGTCTGGAGTCTGGAGTCAAAAGGCAGAAAAATAAAAATGTCTTTCCCAGTCCCCAATCCCCAGTCCCCAGTCCCTAGAATACTCCTGTCTGTGATTCGACCTCAATCAAATCAAAGCGATAATTTTCAATTACGGGATTTGCTAACATTTGGTCACAGATGCGATCCAAATTTTGACGTGCTTTGCTTTCATCAGGCTGGGTGATGGTTACTTCGATGTACTTACCAATCCGGACAGAGTCAACGTTATCGTATCCCAACTGCTTGAGGCTAGATTGTACAGCCACACCAGCAGGGTCTAAGACCGAAGGACGAAGCGTCACAAAAATTTTAGCTAGATATTTCCTTTGCACAGGCTTTTGCTGAATGCTGCGATCGCTATACTATAACTTTCTGTTCCAAGTGAGTGAAAATAAGATGAAGAAGCCCTAACTTGTTGATTTATCAATTAGCAAGTTTACAGCTTCAACTACAGCGGCAAATTTAAACAATAGTCTATGAGAGCCATACGCACCCGCAGTCAAGACCGTATCTTGAGCCTTCTGAAAACCATCAAGCAAGGCATTTCCGCGCAGGACATTTACGTAGAACTGCGTAACCGCAACCAAAGCATGGGTTTAGCAACAGTTTACCGCTCTTTGGAAGCGTTAAAAATGGAAGGCATGGTACAGGTGCGGACATTGGCTAACGGTGAAGCCCTCTATAGCCTAGCGCAGCAAGACAAGCATCACATGACTTGCTTGCAATGCGGTATTTCAATTGGGATTAATCAATGCCCAGTCCATGATTTAGAAGAACAATTGCAAGGCACTCATAAGTTTAAGATTTTTTACCACACTTTAGAGTTTTTTGGTTTGTGTAGCCAATGTCAAATGGCTCAAGCAGCGGAGTAGGAGTAGGAGGAGGGGGACAGGGGGACAGGGGGGATGGGGGGAAAGAAGAATTATTCTCCTTGTCCCCCTTGTCCCCCATCCCTCATCCCAAATGATGAAATTTATGCTAATCTTTCGGCTATAGTTGCAAGAGTGAATTTTCGACTACATTGTGGCGATCGCACAAACAGATATGAAAGCATAATTAAGTAAGTGTAAATAATTAAACGTAATTAGCAGGTATCGAGACAATTTATACCAAAATCTGCAACTATAACTTACTCAAAACAGCACCAAACAAGAATCATGTGACAGCCAGATGTAATCGAAATTCAGCGGTTGATTTAAACCTTTAACTTATAGCTGCATGATTTCACAAGAGCGGATAATTTATTGTACAAATCCAGGCTGTACTAATCCCATTAATCCTCTGGGTGACAGCAGATTGTGTGCAACTTGTCAAACTCCTTTAGTTCACCGTTATATTTGGGCAACTGGGGAACATCAAGCGATTCGACCGGGAGAATTAATATTCGATAGATATGAGGTAATTACATCACAAATTTGGTTGGATATTCAACCAGGACAGCTGCCAGATATACCCGAAGAATTACCAAAAGCAATTATTCCTTATTTACGTTTATCGAGCGATCGCTCGCATCTGCCTCAAGTTTATGGATTTGCAGGTGATATACTTTTATTGGAAAATGTGCCGATAGATGAAACTGGAAATTTATATCCAGCGATCACTGACGCATGGGAACAAGCAAGCCCAGTCCGACAGGTTTACTGGCTGTGGCAAATTATTCAACTTTGGCAACCTCTATCAGAATTTGGAGTTGCCCTGAGTTTACTGTTTCCAGACAACCTACGAGTACAAGGTTGGTGTGTGCGACTCTTGGAACTTTATGAGTCAGAACAACCGAGTCTTCAACAGTTGGGTGAATGTTGGAAACCGATTGTAGCTGTCGCTAACCGAGTAGTAGCGCAACCCTTGCAAAAAATAGTCGATTCTATGTGCGAGGACAGTGAAATTGAGTTAAAGGCGATCGCAACTCAACTCAATCAGTTATTATTATCATCAGCAGCACAATTGCCATTAAATCTCAAAGTGGCAGGGGCAACAGATGGCGGTCCCCAACTGAAACAAAATGAAGATACTTGCTATCCTATAGCTGACCGTGACTCAGACGATCCCTTACTACCGCGCTTATCGATTGTTTGCGATGGTATCGGCGGACATGAAGGCGGTGAAGTTGCCAGCCTTTTAGCAGTACAATCTCTAAAGTTGCAAATTCGTGCTTTACTAGCAGAAGTAGCAGAACAAACTGAACTAGTATCACCAGACTTGTTACAGCAGCAACTAGAAGCAAGTTTGCGGGTTGTAAATAACGTGATTTGCGCTTGCAACGACGAGCAAAAACGCCAAGGTAGAGAACGCATGGCAACAACCGTCGTTATGGCTCTACAAGTGCCGCAACAAGTCGAGATAACCCCTGGTTCCTACTCACAGAATAGCCATGAACTTTATTTAGCTAGCGTTGGTGATAGCCGTGCATACTGGATTACACGCAACTACTGCCAGCTACTCACAGTAGATGATGATGTAGCATCGCGGGAAGTACGCTTTGCCCGCAGCCTGTATCGTAAAGCACTACAACGTTCAGACGCTTATGCCCTTACCCAAGCTTTGGGAACAAAAGATGGTGAATTTCTGCGTTTTGTAATTCAGCGATTCATTTTAGAAGAAGACGGTATATTACTGCTGTGTTCCGATGGACTAAGTGATAACAACTTGGTGGAAAATCACTGGCAGGAATATGCAGTACCAGTCTTAAAAGGTGAAATTTCCCCCGAAGATGCAGCTTACAACTGGATAAACTTGGCAAATCAGAAAAATGGTCATGACAACACTTCGGTTGTTGTCACCCATTGCCGTGTATCTCCAGAATACTTGGTGCTGGCAACTCCCTGGTTGCCACCAGCCGAGATAGAAGAAAAACCAGAAGAAGCACAACCAGAGTTAGCAGATAGTTCTCAAGCGCTGCTCGATTTAGACATTCCAGAGGAAGCAGAAGCGGTGAGTGCTTCTGCAACTCCAACTGAAATAAAAAAACCACGTCCCGGTAAGGTTTGGCTATTACTGTCCGGAGTGTTGGCGTTGCTGGTAGGAAGTACAATCGGATTGTTTGCTTGGTCGCAACTTAATCCTCAAGGATTTCAGCAAACGTGCCGACAACTTCCTCAAAAAGTGCAGCAACTATGTCCACCTGAAAAGTAGGGAGAGTGGGGGACAAGGAGACAAGGAGACAAGGAGACAAGGGGGACAAATATTTCTTCCCTTTCCCCTTTCCCCTTTCCCCTTCCCTCCTGCCCAATGCCCCATTTGTTGTAAAATTAATCTTGGCGTTAAGGCGCACTTAAAAAGCGTCATCGGGTTGTTCATTGCCTGTAAGCTTACCCATCCTCGTGAGCGAAATGGGGTTGTACTCTTCGGGGTATAGGGCAACGTCTCTAGCGCGATCGCGTCTGTTGGAGGTCTGGCTTTATTTAACGCTCTTGAAATCAAAGATAAAAAATGAGACTTCTTGCTAAAGTAACTGACGATTTTTATGTTTCCGTCTAATTACTATTAAAGCCTATACGAACTTTTGTTGAAGGCGATCGCTCCTTCAAAGATGTTTTTGTATAGTAGGTACTTAGGCATTAAACAACCACCAAAGCAAGCAGTCTATTTTTCAAAAAAAGTTAGTGAGATGAGGGATGGCTGTGGAGATACTTGTGGAAAAGCAATTAGGTGTAAATGTTAATATGAAAATTGGCGATCGCGTCCGCGTTAAAGAATCTGTAATAATTTACCATCATCCTGAGCATCGCAGTCAGCCTTTTGACATCAAAGGAACTGAAGGTGAAATCGTGCAACTTGCAACTGAATGGAAAGGTAAACCGATTAGCGCTAACCTGCCGTTTGTAGTACAGTTTACGAAAAAATTTAAAGCTCACTTACGCGATAATGAGTTAGAAATAATATAATTTAAATTTCTTATCGGCGGCGAAAAAAACGGAAAATATTTAGTTCGCCGCGCATTTTCTCTAAGTCTTGACGGTTGCGTTCTGCTGTGATATGATACCATTCACAATGACGCTGAAAATCTGACCGCGCCCGAACTTCGTGATAAAACTGATGAGTAGTTTGGTGAGCGGCAAAGGTTTCTTCAATTTCCGGTTGAGGAATGCGAAGAATATACGGTAAGTTTTTACTCATTTTTTTATAGATACTCAGGGATTTGGGATTTTGTAACTATTGAAATTATAGCGATTTATAAATCGCCCTCAGACTGGAAGTCTGGGGCTACACAAACAAAACCCGCCTGCGCGGGTTAAAATAGTTAGGTATTATTTCATACATTATAATACTTGCGTATTTATTTAACTATTTTCAGTTTGTAGTAGTGAGGATAATGAATTACGCTGCAACCACGCATATAGTTTTAGATTTGATGAATCATCTGGCTTTGACTTGTATTCACCGTTTTGAATTTCTTCAAGAACCTTACCTGCTGGTTTAGCACCATTCTTTACCAAGTCCTCAAACATAACCAGTGGAAGTAGTATGCTTTCAACTTCTACATCGTCCTCACTAAATACAATAGTTTCAAATCTAAATCTATAGCCAGACCATCTGATACTGGGTAGTCCATCTACAAAATTCTGAAAATTTTTTATTAGATTGTTATTCTGTGGATCGGGATTTTTTGGTCCTCCACGCACTATCCACCAGTAAACATTGTGCCTGATAAAATACTTCCCATTTGCGTTAATACATACTTCTACTTCCACACCGTCTACATCCAAGAACTGACGAGTCATTACTCTAGCTTCACCTTCAGGCATTGGTTCTAATTCCTCCCAAGGTTCTACATCAACTACATCTTTATGTTTCCCCTTTTGAGGTGGATAGTTATCAACAAGCTTTACCGGAATAGGATCATCTTCCAAGGCTTCTAGAGATGAAATATTCTCTTTCTCTGGTATATTTTCTAGAAGTACTTCTAGCTGCTCTTGGCTAAAAGCCATAAACTCTACACCAGCAATAGTCCTATGGGTGGAATTATCCATAAAATGAACTAAACCATCAAATGGAGTTAAATCTATTCTTATACCGTTATAAATTGTTTCCCAGTAACCAAATTTACCTAAAGATTTAGGGTTTGTTTGGTACTCTTTCCACTTCAAAGAACTAGCCTTTTTGTTGATACTTCTCAATACACTCCGGATGCCACCAGATACACCGCGTCTGCCATAAACAGGGTACATTAAATATATTGTGGGTGGTTCTTCATCAGCTATTGCGTCAAAGCCAAATATCATAGTATTGAAGTTGGCTAGCTGCTGAAGGCTCTGCTGTAATGCTGTCTCTAATGGAGTTATTTTTCTAATTGGTGATATGACTTTCGACCAATTTAGAGGCGGTTTATATAACTTTATTAACTCATTTTCGAGATGCAAAAGAGTATTTATATCGTTACTGCAAGCCATCCAGCTAATACTAATACGGTGTTTTTTATTAAACCTTTTTAGTTGCTTAAACCTATGGTGGTCTTTCCAGCGTTTAACTAAGTTGAGTGTTCTACCAATATAAAGTACCTGACTGCTATCAGATACGAAGTAGATGGCTGCACAATTAGGTAAATTATCTTTGTCTAATAAATAAATTGATTGCAGTTCAGATAATTTAATTTCTTCTATTAACATCTGGCTTGACAGCTTTGTTTAAGAGTTTTCTCAAAGCCAACCGCGTAAACGATAGACAACAGTACCAATGTACTCTTTTACAGCGCTGGTAAATTGCTCTAAATTGCCACTATCGGGAAACAAATTTAGGATAGCGGCTTTGGGGGTGTTGGTGAGTTCTTGGATATCGCCCTGACTGATGAGAAAATCAGTAGGTGCAGGGATAACATCAATTCCTTGACGCTTGAAGATAAGTAGCGATCGCGGCATATGCATTGCCGAAGTAACTAATAATACGCGACGAATACCACGAGCCGCGAGAATTTTCCGCACATTTACGGCATTTTCATAAGTATTAAGAGAGTCAGGTTCTTGGACAATTGCCTCTGTTGGTATACCAATAGAAGTAAGAATTGTTGCCATATCCGCTGACTCTGAAGAACCCCTGCCGCGCCAATCGATGCGACCACCACTGAGAATGATTATGGAGGCTTTTTTTTGGCGATAAAGTTGAGCCGCGTAAATAACGCGATCGCCTGCTTCATTTAAATCTACACCTGGACGTGGCGGAGTCGCTGATTTAGTTGCACCACCCAAAACCACAATTGCTTCAGAATCAGGAATTTCTGCCAGTGGGAGATTTTGCCATTCAAGCGATCGCACCAAAGAGTGAGAAACCCAAGCATTACCAGAAACTAGTAATACAGTTAATGCGAGTGCGATCGCTATAGCTGCCACACGCGGTCGTTTCCACAGCATAACAAGTGAAAACAGCAAAAAAACGCAGGCTAACCCTAACGGGTAAAAAAACAGCGGTAATAACTTAGAGAGGTATAAAAACATAATAGGGAATAGGGCAATGGGCAATGGGCATTGGGCATGGGGCAATGGGCAATGGGCAATGGGCATTGGGCATTGAGCTTATTCCCCAGTCCCTAATCCCTAGTCCCCAGTCCCCAGTCCCCAATTACTACCTTTCCCAAAACCGAAAATTGAAACCTCCACGAGAGCGACGGTAACGACGAGTGGGTCTGCGTTTCCGTTTCATTGCTCTTTCGTTTGGCAGTTGTCCTTCGACATCTTCTGAGCCTTCAGTTGCCAGTTGAGTTTTAGTTTGTTCTGAGGTTTCCCACCAAGCAATAATCCAGCCCCCCCCTAAACCTGCTAATGCGCTCAACAAAACACTCATGGGTGCTGGATACCCCAAAAACAGAAACCCAAGTAGAAAAAATAACCAGTATTTCAGTCCGGCATCAATACCATCAGCTGAACCTAAAGTAGGGGCTTGAGGACTGCTTCTGGTTGCTGTTGTCAACCCCCCTAAGGCTATACCGCCCAATATACCCAAGAAGATACTTAGGGATGCTGGTGCGCCCGTCATGGTAAATATGAGTGTTAAAAATAACCCAAAGACGAGTTGAGAAAAGAAAGCTTGAGAGATGGTAATCAGACCGCCGAAGTCGTTCTTTTTTGGTGCCATAAGGTTAAAACTATTGGCGAATTACTTCTTTTAATTGTGCCTGTTGTGGTTGAGTTGTATCCAAAATTTTCAGGTAGGGTTTTTCTTCTTCGGTGAAGGGTTCAGCCGAGTTAAGTTGTGATTGTAATAAATCAACTGTGGCATCGGCAATATCACCAGTGCGATCGCGCAACCGTTGTTGCAAAACTTCTACTGGTGCGGTGCATTGAATAATTTGTAGGGGAAGTTGGTGTTTATTAGCTTGAGCGATCGCTTCTTTTCTTAACTGTTCTTTATCATACTTGGCATCCAAAATCACCGTATAACCTTGATTTGCCAGTATAATTCCAAGTTCCAACAACCGTGCATAAGTTTTCTCAGTCATCTCAGGTGTATACAAATCATCTCCACCCCGTTCTAAAAGTGGAATTCCCGCTAAATGTTTCCGCACCGCATCCGAACGAATCAGAATTGCTCCTAATTCGCGAGATAATAACTTAGCTGTCGTACTTTTACCAGAACCCGACAACCCGGACATCAATATTAATTGCCCTTGCTTGGGTTTAGTATAATTCCAAGCCAGCTTGTAATACTCAGATGCGGTCTTTGCTGCCTCTTCCTTAACCGTTGCGGGAACACCTGGATCGTCTAACAAAAATGATGTCACCTTTGCCCTGACATACGCTTGACGGTTTAAATATATCGGTAATACCTGTAACCCTTCCCAATCCCCAGTTTGCTCTACATAAGTATTCAAGTACGCATTACTCAAATCTGGTCGCTGCTCTGCTTCCAGATTCATCACAGCATAAGCGATATCGAACATTACATCGACAAAGCGAAACGGTTCATTAAACTCAATGCAATCGAACAGCAAAATTTTATCTTGCCACAAAGCAATATTTCGTAGGTGCAAGTCTCCGTGACATTCGCGAATGAAGTTATTGGCAATGCGACTTTTAAATAGTTCCGTGCGTTCTGCAAAAAACTTATCTGTATATAGCTTTGTTTCGTCAAACTGCGTCTGCGTTTGAGGACCACCAATATATTTTTCACTTTGCTCGTAATTCTCGTCAAACGCTTCTCGAACTTGAGCAACTTCACCAAAAGTGCGAATGCGATCGTTAGTTTCAGTTTTCGCGTGATATTCAGCTACAACTTGTCCCAAGTTTTCCAAATCTACTTCATTCAACTTACCCTGTTCAAATAAAGCGCTAAATAAAGTCTCTTGAGGAAATTGCTGCATTTTCAAGACATATTCTACAGCTTCTCCTGTTCCCCCCAGATGATATTGATTATCCGTCAAAGTTATAGGCAAAACTTCTAAATACAGTTCTGCTGCTCCCCGCTGATTTAACCGCAATTCTTCTTGAGAAAAATGCTGCCGTTTTTCCAAAGTTGAGAAGTCCAAAAAGCCAAAATTCATCGGCTTTTTCACTTTATAAGCATAATCCCCAGTTAGCAGCACATAAGAAATGTGCGTTTGAATCAGTTGAATTGGTTCTGTTACCGCATGGGGATAAAACCCAGGTTGCAACATCTGCTCAATTAATGCTGGAACAGAAACTGTCATCTTTTTTTTAGCGTCCTTAACGATTTGGAAATTCAAACACAAAAAAACCAGGAGTTACCCCCTGGTATTATCGACAATTATTAGATTTCTTGCAATTATTGGGGAAAAGGGCTTTTTGAAGAGGGAGAGCTTTCAAAGAGCAGAGAAAGATGGGGGAGAAAAATTTTGCTCAATGCCCCATTTCTTATATAGTTCAGCTTGCTTCAGACTGGGTTTCAGTGTCTGTAGACTCGCTTTCAGCCGAGCCTTGTGATGGTAAAACGCTGACAACAAGTTGCTGTGGTTCAGCTAAAGCTGTCACACCTGGGGGCAATGAAAGCTGATGGATCTGCAAGCTGTCACCAACCTGCATGTTTGAGACATCAACTTCAATTGCTTCGGGGATATTTTCTGGTTCGCAACTGACTTGCAATTGGTTAAACACGGTGTCTAACATACCACCTTCTTGTTTAACACCGATCGCTTCTCCGATAAACCGCAGTGGTACTTCTACTGTAGTCGGACCGTGACCTGCCACCGCAAAAAAGCTGAGGTGAAAGGGGGTACGTTTTGCTGGATGAATCTGAACTTCCCGCAGAAGGGTTTTGCCTTGCCAAGGGATATCAGTAATTTTTAAATCAATCAAGGTGTTGTTGACTGAACCTTTTTTCAGCAAGCGTTCAACGGTTTTGGCATCAATAGTTAAAGCAATAGACTCTGTACCTTTGTGACCGTATAAATTCGCAGGAATTAGCCCAGAACGGCGCAAAGCCTTGGGTTTGCTGCCTTCTGGGCGCTTTTGAGATTCAATTGTGATATCCATACTTTAACAATTCAAAATTCAAAATTCAAAAAAATGACAATTCAATTTGTCATTTTTCGGGTGTAGTAGTGTCATACCCTAGAAGGGCAAGAGGTCTATTGTACATCTAAGCACTGAGCAAAGTAGCTGGTGTGCCGTTGGGGTGCAATAAGCCGCGTTTGGGACCGTGAATTGGGTCTTCCACGATGATAGTTTGATCGCGGCTGGCTCCGAGGGAGACGATCGCGATCGGGACTTCGATTAATTCTGCTAAGAATTTTAGATAGTCCAGCGCTTGCTTCGGCAAGTCTTCGAGAGTGCGGCAGTCACTTGTTGACACCTGCCATCCCGGCATTGTTTTATAAATGGGGCGACAGCGTGCAAATTTACGAGCGCTAGAGGGGAAGTGATCGCAACTTTCACCATCTATTTCATAGGAGACACAAACTTTGATTTCCTCTAGTTCGTCGAGGACATCGAGTTTGGTAATCGCAACACAGTCCATACCGTTAATTCTAGCGGCGTAGCGACCGATAACAGCATCAAACCAACCGCAACGACGTTTGCGTCCGGTGGTTGTGCCAAATTCCGCACCGCGATCGCATAACAATTCTCCCACTTTTCCCTCTAGTTCGGTGGGGAATGGTCCTTCTCCTACTCTGGTGGTATAGGCTTTCGATACCCCAATTACCCGGTCTATCATTGTCGGTCCTAGCCCTGTACCAACACAAGCTCCCCCAGCTACGGGGTTTGAGGATGTTACATAAGGATAAGTTCCATGATCTAAGTCAAGAAGCGTGCCTTGCGCTCCTTCAAACAAAATATTGCGCCGTCGCAGCACCGCATCGTATATTTTTAATGAAGTATCAACTACGTAAGGTCGCAACCGTTCTGCATACCCCAAATACTGGTCTATCACCTCTTGGGTATTTAAAGGCGGCAAGTTGTAAAGCTTTTCGAGAATGACGTTTTTATAATTAATCGTCCACTCCAATTGTTCTTTCAACCCGATTGGGTCCATCAAATCTAACATTCTGATGCCAATACGCTCAGATTTGTCAGCATAAGTTGGACCAATACCCCTACCTGTTGTGCCGATTTTGTGATTTCCCCGTCGTTCTTCCGATGCGGAGTCAATCAATCTGTGGTAAGGCATCGTCACATGAGCCGTCTCAGAAATCAGCAGATTGCGAGTGGATATATTTAGTTTTTCAAGTTGATCGAGTTCTTCGATCAGAACCTGTGGATCGATTACCGTTCCGCAGCCAATTATGCACTCGGTATCTGGATACAAAATACCAGAAGGAATTAAGTGCAATTTAAAGGTTTGCTCGTTAACTACAATCGTGTGTCCAGCATTGACACCCCCTTGGTAACGTACAACAACGTTTGCAGAGCGGCTGAGTAAATCTGTTATTTTACCTTTTCCTTCGTCGCCCCACTGGGCGCCTATGACAATGACGTTAGCCAAGCGTTTATTAAAGAGCTAAAGTTTTCACAAACTCTAATTATCAGCAGATTGTGTGACTAATGTCAAGGTTATTCAATCGTATTTTCAGAAAAAGTGAGTGATTCGTTGAGAGCAACTACAAGGTATTTATCAGTTATCAGCCATTAATTATGAGTTTCATCTTAATTTTTGTAAATTTATCAACTAAAGTTAGTTTATAATTACTGATAACTATTAATTTATATTAAAATTGTCAGGTTGTTATCTGGCAGTCTATGTATCAAAAATCGTCAAAATAAAGCCAGGAATTTCCGAAGAAAAAGTGTGCCAAATATAATTTCAGAGAATCAAACAGTAGCTTAATCAAATAAAAGAATTTTGATTAAATGTAACTAAGGTGACATTTTTCTGAATGTTGAAATTGCTATTAAATTTATTAAGGTTTGAAAATTGGGCATTGGGCATTCATGAGAGCTTTTCCCTTTGCCCCCCCTTTGGGAGTGCGAGAACTAGACTCAAAGATGCACTTAATTTCGCTCACTGGTTACGCGATCGCTACAGATGCACTCTCTTGTCGAGATTATCAAAGTCTAAGTAAAAAAACTCACACTTCTCTCGAAATTATCCG
>JBPCQW010000147.1:0-38031 GCA_050997715.1 Hassallia sp. | reverse complement strand
GCCCCCAGTCCCCAGTCCCCAGTCCCTAGTCCCTAGTATTCCCACTCAGCACTTCTTTAGCAGCAATGCAGTCAAGTTGAATTTGCGTTTTTAAGTCTTCTAGAGAAGAAAATTTTTGTTCTGGACGCAAAAATTTGATGAGTTGCACTGTCAGGTTTTCGCCGTACAAATCGCCAACCCAATCTAACAGATGCACTTCTACGGTTGGATGAGTGCCGTTTACAGTTGGGCGATCGCCTATATTCATTACCCCTTCGATGGCGGAAGTTTGGTTTTCTTCGCTAAAAACACGGACTGCATAAACACCTTGCCGGGGCAAAAACTTTTCTTTAGGTAATTGCAGGTTAGCGGTAGGAAAGCCTATAGTTCTGCCAATTTGTTGACCTTGGACAACAACACCAATGAGGCTGTAAGGACGCCCTAAAAGTTGGTTAGCAAGTTCTATGTTGCCGTTTGCCAAATGTTGGCGAATCAGTGAAGTGCTAATACGAGCCTCCTCGGTGGAAGTGACACTCTCACCTGCATGAGTTTGAATGGGGACGATGGTAACGGGAATGCCGTATTTGGCGGCGATAAATTGTAAATGCTTGGCGGTACCACTGCGCTTTTTACCAAAACAAAAATCTTCCCCGACGCTAATTTGCTGACATTGCAGTTGTTGCACGAGAATTTGTTCTACAAACTCTTCGGGAGTCAAAGCTGCTAATTCTTTGCCAAAGGGTAATAGTACCAGTTGTTCTACGCCAAGCGATCGCAGCTGTTGCACTTTTTCATCCACTGGTGTCAACAAAGCATGAGGTATCCCTGTAAAAAATTCTTGTGGATGCGGATTGAAGGTGACAACAGTTGAGTAGATGTAATTACTATTACTTTCTTTCTCTCTATTTTCTCTTTTAGCTTGTTGCAAAATTGGTGCAATTACTCTTTGATGCCCGCGATGGACACCATCAAATTTGCCCAGTGCAACAGCAGTAGGCGTCTTCAGCCCTTCGGTGGAAGAAGCAACCCACACAGCACACCCATTTTGAGACAGATTTACCACGTCGATTCGGGGATTTTAGGTTTGTGAAGCAGTTCAGAAAAAATTTATTTTTCGTTTGCTAGTTTTCGGGAGAATAAATTCATCCTCAACAAACTTTTCGCTTCTGCCGTTCAGCTCAACTGCCATTCATCCGCTTCTTGCGCTCGTGGGGAAGAACCCCCATTTCCGTAGTTCAACTTGCGGCAAAGACGGTTTCGCGGCGAAAGAGTTGGGGTATGTGGCGATAAAGCTGTTTATCACCAATCTAAACTAAAATCTCTGATCGCTTCCACTACAACCTTTAAACTGAAAGCTCACTAACAGGAATAGATTCTGATAAGGGCATGGATATGGGAACCTGAAGTACCATTCCTTCCCGTGCCATAATCGCACCAGGAAATTGCACCGCTGCTTCTTCCCCTACACGATCCAAAAATTCATCGTCGTGTGCGGGATCGTGGTGGAAAATTACCAAAGTCTTGACGTTAGCTGCTTTAGCTATTTTCACAGCTTCTTGCCATGTGGAATGTCCCCAACCGATTTTCGGCGACTTTGGCGAATGATATTCGTCGTCGGTGTAGGTGGAATCATAAATGAGAATGTCGGCGTTACGAGCTAGCCACATCACATTTTCATCCAACCTGTCGGGAAAATGCTCAGTATCAGTAATATAAACAGCCGCACCACCGCGCCAATTAACTCGGTATCCTACCGCTTCACCCGGATGGTTCAGAGGTGCCGTTTCGACGAGAATATCATTAATTTTGATTGGCTCTCCGGCTTTGACATTGTAAAAATCCAAATTTGCTTGCATGATTTGCAAGGGTACGGGAAAATTTGGATGCAGCATTTGGTCATTCAGCCGCTGTTCGACGGTGGAACCATCAGGAGCGATCGCCCCATAAATATGAAAGTCATTTCCCCTGACAAAACCAGGCGTAAAAAAGGGAAATCCCTGCACATGATCCCAGTGGGAGTGCGTGAAAAATATATGAGCTTCTATCGGCATTTGGCGCAATAACGATTGCCCCAAAACATGCAGTCCCGTACCACCATCGAAAATTAAGCGTTTACCGCCCGCTTGCATCTCAACGCAAGGGGTATTACCGCCATAACGGACTGTGTGTAGTCCTGGACTGGGGATGCTGCCGCGAACGCCCCAAAATTGCACGCTAAATTGGTTATCTATCCTAGACATGGGTGTTGCCTTGCTGCATACTGAGCGGGCGATCAATAAAAGAAATTGTTACTTATTTTGTCCAGTTTATGCTGTATCTCCGCGCTTTGGTAGACGGGGAATTTATTGGTAAAACAGCATACCCTTTTCGATGCTAATGCAAGCTTAATTTGGTTATCTTGCTTTTGCTTTTTATTAGAGACTGCAAGGCAAATTCCTTGAGTTTTCCAGGCGTATATGTATGACTTGTTTTCAATAAAGTCTCCTACTTTATAGCCTAAATTTTCTTGTGATGCATTTAACAACGTTATTAGCTCACTTGTGCATAAAATTATTTAAGGAAATTTAAATTCCCACTCAGACAATTGATTAACCCCCCCAGCATAGGTGAGATTATATTGCAATGGGGTTATACTGATGTAGTTTTTACGGATAACATGTACGTCAGTGGGTACATTTTGGGGCAAGTTTAAATCGGATGGCGGTTCTACATCTTCTAAAACTTCTCCGGTTAACCAGTAGTATGTTTTTCCACGCGGATCGATGCGCTTGTCAAAAACATCTACGTAGCGTCGTATTCCCTGACGGGTAATACTGACTCCAGCAATTTCTGACCACTTGACAGCGGGAATATTGACGTTAAGCAACATCAATTCTGGTAAGGGATTTGCGGATATTTGGTCTACTAAAATTTTCGCAAAGTCAGCAGCAGGTTGAAAATCTTTACAGGTGTGACTGGTAAGACTCAATGCCACACTGGGAATGCCTTCAATTATACCCTCCATTGCGGCGGAAACAGTTCCGGAATAAAGAATTTCGGTTCCCAAATTAGCACCTTGATTAATGCCAGAAACAACCAAATCGGGAGGAGACTCTAGCAAAGCCCACAGCGCTAATTTAACACAATCCGAAGGAGTACCATCGCAAGCCCAAGCATTGACAGCAGGATGAAACACCGATTCAATGATTTCTGCGCGAATTGGTTGGTGTAAAGTTAGTCCATGTCCGGTTGCCGATCGCTCGCGATCTGGGCACACTACAGTCACGTCATGACCGGCTTGTGCTAAACAATTGGCTAAAGTCCGAATCCCTAAAGCCGCAACCCCGTCATCATTGCTAATTAATAATTTCATTAGTTAAGAGTCAATAGTCAATAGTCAATAGTTAAGAGTTAAGAGACAATTGTCAATGTCCGTCGTCACATGTATCAGGCAAAAAAAACATACTTACACACCCGATCGCCTTTAAACTGGTAAAAAGAGGTTTGCTTTAACCCTTACCTTTAGCTCATTCATGGCATATTACTAAGGTCATTAGTCTTTTGACTCGTGACTCTTGACTCTTGACTAATTCACAATTGTAAGAAATGACGAATCAGCCCAGCAATTTAGAGGCTCAACTTTTAGCACTGCGAATTGAAGGAGAAAAAGCGATCGCAGCTGCCGATAGCTTAGAACGCCTAGAAGAACTAAGAGTCGGCTACCTTGGTAAAAAAGGGGAATTGTCCACGCTGTTGCGGAGTATGGGACAATTAAGTGCTGAAGAACGACCTTCTATTGGGGCGATCGGCAATACAGTCAAAGAAAGCCTTCAAACCAGTTTAGACAAACAACGTGCTTCCCTAGAAGCTGCTCAAATTCATGCACAGCTAGAAGCAGAAACTCTAGATGTGACAATGCCGGGAATTTACAGCCCCCAAGGACGTATTCATCCCCTAAATGGCATTATTGACCAAGCGCTAGATATCTTTGTCGGTATGGGCTACACCGTGGCTCAAGGTCCAGAGATGGAAACAGATTACTACAACTTTGAGGCTCTGAATACCCCCCCCGACCATCCTGCCCGTGATATGCAGGATACTTTCTACCTCCCAGACGGAAATCTCCTACGTACTCAAACTTCGTGTGTACAAATTCGTTACATGGAAGCCGAAGAACCACCGATTCGGATTGTAGCCCCAGGACGAGTTTATCGAAAAGATGATGTAGACGCTACGCACTCAGCAGTTTTTCATCAAATCGAACTTTTAGCAATTGACGAAGGACTAACTTTTACAGACCTAAAAGGCACTATTAAGCTGTTTTTAGAAGCAATGTTTGGGGAGTTACCAATTCGCTTCCGTGCCAGTTATTTTCCGTTTACAGAACCTTCTGCGGAAGTCGATTTGCAGTGGAATGGACGCTGGCTGGAAGTTATGGGCTGCGGTATGGTCGATCCAAATGTGCTGAAAGCGGTGGGTTACGACCCAGAAGTTTATACTGGATTTGCCGCCGGTTTTGGTGTCGAACGCTTTGCGATGGTTTTACACCAAATGGATGATATTCGCAGATTATACAATAGCGATTTGCGCTTTTTGAGACAATTTTAGCCTGGTTGGTGGATAGTCGATAGCTAATCTCACAGTTTCATTAGCTTTGTTTTTGTTTCAAACTAAAACCAATCATTAAAAACACTGAAGCGTTAATAAGTGCACTTATTCACGCCCCAATTAATTTTATCAAAAAGGATGGACTTTCAATAAAGATAGTTAGACTATCTTCAGGAGTATAAAAAGATAGTACTTAGGTTTTAAGGTGTTGTTGTGATATTAGACTGCGTATATTGCTGGATCAGTCCTCTACATCTTCTCCCAGCTTCTACTGCCTGTTTCATTAAAGCCTTACCTTGAGTAAAGTTTTTAGCAGCAAATGCGCGGTTAGCTTCTTGGCTCAACTTAGCAGCTTGACTTGATTCAACTCTGATTTGAGATTCTAAATCCATAGCTATTCCTCATGCTCTACAATTACTGTCTCTAAGTTTTCACATGTCCTATACAGAATTTCTGCTTGGCTAGTAAGCAAGCTAGCATCATTATACTTCCTTGCTGCTGCTGCATTGTCTGCCTGTGTAAATAGGTCTTCAATGATTTTCTGGAGAGTCAGATAAGCATTGGTTAATGCTTCTATAGTTTCTCTTTCTATTGTAACCACCCCGCTAGCAATACAAAAGTCTTTGCCATCATTAATACTACTGCGATCTGGGCATCTCTATTTACTTAGGTTAAGTATTACATCAACATATTTTTTACTTCTTATTGTTAGCTAGGGATTACTGATATACCAGCCTCGTATTGAATTACGATTCTTATCTGTAAATTTCAAATATCAACTAATACTTGATACAAAAAGTGTGCAACTGATGAATGTGGGAGCGTTGATAACTGTTAACCATGAACTAACAACTATCAACCATCAACTAACTACTTCCTGCAATTATCGCAATGTCCACACTGCCAGTTTGCCGCTTCTTTGTCAAAACCAAAGGCATTTAACAAAAATTGCCAGCGACATCGCTTTGTTGTCAGATACTGATTCATCTGCTTTGCAGGATGTAATTGCGTCGTTAACTGCTTTGGTTTGCTTTCTTTAATGCTGTAATTGAAAGGGTCAAGCCAGTTTAACTGACCGCTGCTGTGTAGTAAAGAAAGAGCGATCGCACCATCGGGAAATTGTTTGGCTACTGCATTTACTTCTCCTTTTTTCGGCAGTTTTTTTATCAGTTGCTGTGCCGAAAGTTGTTGCGATCGCATCTGATCCTCAAAAAACTTCTGTCTTTGCTTATCCTCTGGATCTAACCATCCCGTAGGTTCACTAATAAACATCAACGCTTGCGCTGGTTTCCCATCTCTTCCAGCGCGTCCGATTTCTTGCACATACTCCGAAAGCAAATGCGGTGCGTGGAAATGAATCACCCAACGCACATCTGGCTTATTTATCCCCATCCCAAACGCACAAGTACAAACAACAAAAGGGATTTTTCCACTTAGCCAACTTGCTTCTACTGCACGGCGTTTTTCTGCACCCAATCCCGCATGATAAGAAGCTGTAGAATAACCTTTTTCTCTCAACCACTCAGCTAAATTCTCGCTATCTCTCCGAGTGCGTACATAAACTAACCCAGGTTCTTGTTTCCTTTCTTGAATAAACTTTAATAAATGTTGCTTTCTTCCGCGTGGTGTCCAAACAATGCGAACACTGGGGTTAAGATTAGAACGGTACGGATTAACACGAAAAAACGCTGGTTGCTCTAATCTTAAGACTTCTTTAATAGTTTTTTGAGCTAGAGGATCGGCGGTGGCGGTGAAAGCGGCTACGCTGATGTGTGTTCCCGGTGGTTTGAATTTGAGCAGCGCTAGTCGCACCGCCCCCAATCTTCGATAAGCTGGTCGAAATGTGTCGCCCCATTGTACCAGACAATGTGCCTCATCTAATATCAATCCGTTAATTTTTAACTGCGGTTGACACAATCTTTCCCAAACTGGCGGACTCAGTAAAGTTTCTGGCGATAAATACAGTAATCTTAACTGTTGTCGTTCCAAAGCTTGTAAAACCGCACGTCGCTGGGAAGATGGCAATTCACTATGCAAAAGCGCTGCACTCAAGTTACGCTGACGTAGTTCCTGCACTTGATTTTCCATCAACGCTACCAAGGGCGATACTACTAGCGTTAATCCTGATTGTAGCAGTGCTGGCAACTGAAAGCATATAGACTTTCCGCCACCTGTGGGCATAATAATTAGCGCGTCTTTTTCTGCCAACAAACAGCGGATAATTTCTCCTTGTGGGGGACGAAAATCATCATAACCCCAAATTTTTTGAAAAGCAGCACGGACATCTTCCCAATCTGGGGGTTGATGTTGATTCATAATCAATGGTAAGTAAATGCACCCGTCTCCTTGCACACTTCATTTTCATGACGTGTGTCTCAATATAACCTTGGCTATCAAGTTAAGGGTTCAGTAATTTCTACATACATGCAGCCTTCATGTGACTTTTGCATTGACATAGTTAAAGGTTTTGACATATTCTGAACAAGTTTGTGTAAAGTAGACAACTTCAGGAAAAGTTTAAGCCCTTACTTACGTAAGCAGGCTTGACTTGACTTCGGGTTAATATAAGCTCAAATCCAATGAGGATGCCAAGTCCCTTGGAGTTAAAGAAAGAGTTTTTCAGGGTTTTGCCTCTACCAACTTGGAGCAAGAAAACTCACTAAGTGTGGGCTTCAGCCAACCTTGATCAAAAGAGAAGAGGCAAATGATAATTTCTGATTCTAGTACCTTGAGTACTATTAGCCATGCTCTCAATGCTGCTTCCCTAATCAGCGATCGCATTCAAAATCAATCAAGCTTGAGTCTGAGTAAAGATACTAAATCGCAGCTAGCAAATAGCTCAAAAAGGCTTTCACACCCAACTCCTACTACCCCCACTTTCATAGCCCAAGCCAGCACTCCAACATTCAGCGCAGATACTAGCAAATGCGGTCAAAGTCAAGCACGCGACAAGTACACACAGCCGTTTGCCTGCGACAGTATTTGGAATATGCCGATTGGATCAAACGCGCAATACGTTGATGCTAATATCGGCTCTAAGAGCGTTGGAGTTGATACCGACTGGTTCATCATAACCAAGGAAAGCGACCCGGCTGTGCCAACCTATATGCCTGGTTCTTGGGGTCAAGGTCGCTGCACCGGCTCTACGCCTCAGCAGCAGGCGCAATGGCATCCCGAAGCGGGTCAGCCGTTGAAGGTTCCTTACGATGTCGTCATTGAGGATGCAAAGCCAGGGTCTACTCCCAACAACTCCTCAGCGTTCTTAATGCCGGATGGCAGAACCCTGGCATCTTACAACGTCACCACCCGTTGTCAACAGGGTGCCCCGCTTTATGGGGTTTGGTTCGGACAACAGGACATTTACGGCGATGGCATTGACGGTGGACATGGTGGCTCAGGGATGTCGAGCATTGGCGGTAGCATTCGCAAAGGTGAGTTGTTGAACGACGACCCTATCCGTCACGCACTCAAAATTGTTATCTGGGGTAACTGGCTGCACTACAATTCTGCATCATCAACCCCTGGTCGCCGCTGGCCTGCCCGTCTCGCTGATTTTAATGCCCCAAACCAATATCATGGCTCCAACCCGGCGCTGGTTATGGGTTCGTTGCTCGCAATTCCACCCAATGTCACAGCAGAGAGCTTGGGACTGACTAGCAAAGCAGGCAAGAAAATCTTTAAAGCGCTGCAAGACTACGGTGCTTACGTCGTTGACGATTCCGGGTGGGACTACAATTATCTCTGCTTTGAGCGAAGCGCCGAGCAAGAGTACGAGCAAGTCACCGGAAATCAAGTTTATGGAGATGCAGCGCTCCAAGCCGACTTCGCCAAAATCATTGCTGCGGTGAAGGTTGTGGACAACAACGGATCGGGCAGCATTGGTGGGGGGGGTACACCACGCCAACCTTTAGCACCACCAATTGGAAATTAGAAGCGAAGCTTTATAGGAATTCTCGGTTCAATACACTAACAGACCTAACCCCCCTTCCCTATAAGGATACCGCTGGCGAATTGGGGTTAACACCCCTCATTTTCCCAAAAACCCTCGTAGAGACGTTCGGTCCGGAACGTCTCTACAATCGTGTAAAATGACGAAAAATCGTTCTTTGAGGGGTAATACCCTTGATTCGCCAGCAGCAAGGATAATTTCCACCCAACTGAGAACCGCTATAAGCAAAGTTTATAGCCTCAAGGTTGTGGTTTCGTGCCTGCATCGACAGAGAACTATACAAGCTATACCCAAAGAAATTACCCCAAAGATTCTCCGGAATAACCAGAAACCATATGGATATTTTTTTATCAGCCAAAAAAGCATCAAGGAGATATCTAGATTATGGTGACGCTAATTCCATGTCTTCTTCACAGACCAACCCTAGAATTAGGTGCGAGTCGTGAAGAAGTCAAACAAATGCAAAAAATTCTCAATCAGCGGTTAAGGGAATTTGATACCGCATCGTCGTTTCCCCAAAATGTGGCGGAAACTGCCTACTTTAATCAAAACACTTTAGTTGCGGTTAAATATCTGCAATGCCTGACTTTTTTACCTATAGATGGCATTGTCGGACCAAAGACCTGGGCTTTATTGTGCGAGGGATCTGCTAGCTTGCCACGCTTGCATGTTGGCACTGCTAGTTCGGTAGTTAAAGCAGTTCAAGAGGCACTAAGATACGCTGGTTATTACTTTGGTGCAGTCGATGGTGTTTTTCAACAAAAAACTGCTGCTGCTGTCAAAGATTTTCAGGTATCCTGCCAAATGACCGCCGATGGTGTGATTAATCCTCAAACCTGGAAAGCGTTAATCAAGTTAGATGCTCATGCGAAATACTGTTACGTTAACATGATTGACAACTGTTATGAAAAGCACGAGCAGGCTTGGGTAGGAAAATTTTCAGATGTCGGTTGCCATAATTGATGCATTTTATTTTAGATGCACACGAGTGTAATTTTGTATATAAGTCGGTGGAGTAATACCTGGTTGCAGACGAGAATCAGATATCGCTTCACCAGCAACTAATTGCAATGGTACAACACCCGCCCATACTGGTAAATCGTAATCTATTTCATCATCTAATGGCGCACCAGTCCGCATCTTGGCAGATGCTTCTGCTAAGGGAAGCGATAGTACTAAGGTTCCTTGTAATTCTTGGCGGCTGGGTTGGCGCACTTCTGCCCATCGTCCGGGTACTACATGCTCAGTAAAAGCTCGTAGAGCTTCTAGCTTTTGTTCGGCATTTTGTACTACGCTTGCTGTACCAAATATGACTACAGAACGGTAGTTCATTGAGTGGTGGAAGGCTGAACGCGCCATTACCAGACCATCAAGTAAAGTGACGGTGAGGCAAACTTCAATACCAGTAACAAGCGATCGCAACATGCGACTTGCTGGTGAACCATGTATGTAAAGTTGGTCTTCTACGCGACCGTAAGCTGTGGGAATGACGAACGGCTGATTATCTATTGTAAATCCAAGATGGCAAATTAAGCCTTCATCCAAAATCTGATAGATAACTTGGCGTTCATAATTTCCGCGTTGAGGTACTCGTTTGATTTGGCTGCGTTGTGTGGGAGTTAGATTTTCTGGATTATTCATAGATGATTTACAGCGCTGAAGCGCTCACTAGGAGATTAAGTACCATTTGATTGCTTTGGGAGAAATTAAGACTTGAGTAAACTGGTTTACCTGCGGGTGAAGCGTTGAGAATTACTTGGGTGCAGGCGATCGCTTTCAAATATTCAACTGCTATGCTAGTTAATTGTTTGGCAATGCCTTGTCTGCGGTAAGATGGTTCGACATAAACGCCCCAAATGTATCCGGTTTTGCGGTACTCTGGTTTAAAAATATTCGGGAATAAATCCCCAAAAATTTGACAACTTGCAGAACCAACAATTACATCATCAACTTCTGCAACAAAAGCTTTGTAAAACAAATCTCGACGCGCCTTGTCGATAAACTCAAGGGTGATATGATGCCAGTCTGGGTTGATAGCGTCTTCCAGAATGCCCATATCTTGCCACATTTGGTAAAAGTGCTGTGCAATCAGTAAGTCTTCTTGGGTTGTTGCTTCTCTGATGATGATTTGTCTTTGCGTCAGCATTATTTGCCTCACTTTCAGCACATTTAAAGCGTAATTATTAAAGTGGTCTTCTACAAGAGCCACTTTTGTGATTTTATATCAGTCCACTTTGGATGGAATAAAAACGCAGAGGGACAAGGGAGGAAAGCGCGGAGGATCGCAGAGTATAGATTTAGCAATGCGGATCTATTTTCGTTTTAACCTCTATATACACTTTAAACCGTGTAAAGCTAATATAAACAGTAGGCACTTAAAAGTAAGATACTTACTAAAAAGTAACTATGAAAGCTGAAGCAGAAAACTATAGCAGACTGACTTGTGAAGTAGAAACTACGCTAAAGGTGATTGGTGGACGCTGGAAGGTGTTAATTATTAGAGAATTAATGCCAGGAGTTAAACGCTTCGGTGAATTGCAAAGAGCTTTATCTGGAATTACTCAAAAAATGCTGACTCAGCAACTTAGAGAAATGGAGGAAGATGGTATTATTCATCGAGAAATTTACCCACAAATTCCTCCAAAAGTAGAATATTCACTTACACCTTTAGGAGAAAGTCTCCAACCGATTCTGTATGCAATGCATGAATGGGCAGTACAGCATTATTTGGGTGAAAATGCAAGTTAAATTAAGAGCGATCGCACTCCGCACCTCCCGTAGAGACGTTTCACTGGAACGTCTCTACCTAACCCCTAACTTTTATTAAAAAGTTTATTCATTAGTTTGTAAATATTCAATCGCGGCTTGTAACTTTGAGGAATAACCTTCAGCAAATCTTTCAAACCAAAGTCCTTCACAAGACAATGGATCTAACTTTTCCAGCCAATCTTCGGCTTGATTTTTCAAACCCTCCAATTGTTGAGCTTTGAGTTTTTCTTGTTTAATTCGCTCTTGTTCTAATTCTTGCTGTCTTCTTAACTCTTCAGCCGTATCTTTATCAACAAAATCAGCTTTAACTTCCGCCAAAAGGTTATCTATTAAAGATGTCGATTTTGGCGGTGGTTGGATGAATGTTTTTGTTTGTGGTGGTGGCTGTTGGGGTGTTGCTGGTTCATCATATTCAGCTTTCAGTTCAGCCAACAGCTTATCAATAGAATCCATCTTTCAAATCCTGTCAAACGGATATTTAATCATTAATGGCATTGAGCAACACTTCTGATAAACTCATATCCTCCATATCGTCCATTGTGATTGTGTCACAAATGTCAAACTTGGCACCAGCACTTTGGAGTTCATCATCTAAAACTTTGAGAAAACGGGTAGCTTGAGCATCTTTCCCAACTTGAATGAAAGAAATAGCTAATTCTTCATCGCGATCCATTTGCCTTGAAGCTTCGATAATCACCTTCATTACCGCTTTGCGATCATCGGGTTCACCATCAGTAATAACTAAAATTGTCTCACCATTTGGCTTAGTTTGCTCAGAAGATTTTCGCTGAAAATAGTTATCAAGTGCGTGTTTTAAGACACCAGCTAAGTCAGTTGTGCCAGAAGGATCGTTTTCTTGGAAAATTTGTGTTACCTTGCTTGCTGTGACATTTTCGTAACGCTTAAATCTGCCAGAAAATACATAAAGAGTGATACCATCTGGGTCAAATTGCTCACATTTACTCGCTAAGGCGAAAGTAGATTCTTGTGCACTTGCCCATCTGGTTTTGCTACCCTTTTGATCTGGGGTAGCCATACTGCCGCTTTTGTCGATAATTAAGGTGTAATCGCGATTATCTAACATTTGAAATTCTCCTAAGTCAAGGGTCAATTGTCAAGAGTCAAGGGTCAAGGGTCAAAATATCTTGGACTTTGGATTTTTGAATGCGTGACTTTGGACTTATTAATCAGTAATTGCATTCATTAATATATCTGCTAAACTCATATCTTCCATATCATCTAAGGTGATAGTGTCGCAAATATCGAATTGAGCACCGACACTTTGCAACTGGTCATCTAAAGCTTTCAAAAATTTAGTTGCTTGGGCATCTGAACCAACTTGAATCATCGAAATTGCTAACTCTTCATCGCGTTCCATCTGCCTGGTAGCATTGATGATGACCTCAAATACTGCTTTGCGATCGTCTGGTTCACCATCAGTAATAACTAAAATTGTCTCACCATTCAGCTTAGTTTTGCCGGCAGCTTTGCGCTGAAAGTAATTATCAAGTGCGTTTTGAAGTACACCTGCTAAATTTGTTGTGCCTGCGGGATCGTTTTCTAAAAATATCTGCGCGACTTTGGCAGATGTTACATCATCGTAGCGTTTAAATCTGCCAGAAAATACATAAACAGTAAGTCCATCTGGGTCAAACTGTTCGCATTTTCTTGCTAAAGCGAGAGTAGATTCTTGAGCTATATCCCATCTACTTCTACCACCTGCTTGGTCAGGGGTGGACATGCTGCCGCTTTTGTCAAGGATTAATGTGTAATCGCGATCGCTCATCATATATTCCTTTGATTATTACCTGATGGTTCTAGTCTAGCTGTTGCGTAATTGCCACGCCAGAGAAGTGAGAATTCTTTGTAATAATCATTTAAGTAGTCTGACGTTGACCGTAATTTGATACCCAAGGGTCAATTTGGAACTCTGAGGCAAGAAAATCGATGCTGTGGGTAAAAAAATTAGCCTTTTGGAAAAGCTTAAATGTACCTGAGGAGAGAAGAATATAAAAAGTAGAATAGGTAGGTTTAAGAAAAATATTACAAGTAATAGGAAAATTATTTTGCCTAATTTCTTTGTCTTATCATTAAGTGCAACTTCGCTTTTGTTAGGACTGATGGTTGCAACAGGTATTGTACCACCCTCTAACTCTCCTGTTTCTTCTTCAGCGATCGCTCAAAATCCAAAAGCAAACTTCCCCGACACCCAAAACCATTGGGCGCAACCATTCATTCAAGCGCTTGCAGAACGCAAAATTGTCACCGGATACCCAGATGGTACATACAGACCAAATGAGTCTGTGGATAGGGATGAATTTGCAGCGATAATCCGCCAAGCTTTTAATCAAAAAAAGGAGCGAAATATAGCCAGCGGCAGCGTGTATAAAGATGTTCCTGCTAGCTATTGGGCGGCTTCAGCAATTGAAGAAGCTTACGAAACGGGATTTATGCATGGTTATCCCGGCGGGTATTTTCGTCCAAGAAAGCCAGTTTCCAGGGTTGAAGCGTTAGTGTCTTTAGCGCAAAACTTAGATTTGAAAAACTCAGCCCAACCAAATACTCAATCTAACAATAATAAAACACCTAGGAAACAGTTGTTATTACCAATGGCAATGACTACTTTAATGCTACCGTTAATTAAAGCTAAAGCTGCAATCAAACCTGCGGTATCTTCACAACAGCCTCCGGCTTCAGTTGTAGTTAGCAATTATTATGCAGATGCCGAAAAAATTCCTCACTATGCAGTTGATGATGTAGCAGCAGCAACTCGTGCGGGTATTGTCGTCAATCATCCTAACACAAAACTTCTCAATCCTACCCAACCTGCTAATCGTGGAGCTGTTGCTGCTTTTATCTATCAAGCATTAGTCAGTCAGGGAAGGGTAGAACCGATTAACAGCAATGTAAAGGCTTCTAATTATATTGTTGGTCACACTGAAATTAGCAGTAAATAATAGCGATTGAGTGAGGTATTAAACAGCCCATTTTGAGTAAATGCCCTTATTGTAAACATGTAGAACACCTGAGTGCCTGTCTGAAATAGAGGAGTATCATAATTTGGGAATTAGTATAAAGGATTTGCTAGGAATTGAGAATATTACTTGCAGCGGTTTGTTCCAGCTTCAAAACCGCTGCAAAAAAGCTTTCTAACTCATCCCTAATACACTACCAAGCGATCGCGCCATATTTTTCGGTTGCATTGCATCCAATGCAGCGGTAGGCTCATAACCGCAGTGAACCATGCAATCTGCACACTTAGGATTGCCACTCTTGTGACCGTATTCACTCCAATCTGTTTTTTCTAACAATTCTTTGAAGGTGGTGTAATAACCTTCATTCAGGAGATAACAAGGTTTTTGCCAACCGAGGACGCTGTAACTAGGACTACCCCAAGGTGTACATTCATAATCTTTTTCCCCCGTGAGAAAATCGAGAAAAAGCGGGTTGTGATTGAAATCCCATTTTTTATCACCGGCTTTGAAAGGTGCAAGAATTTCGCGGAAAAGAGCGCGTGTTTGTTCGCGTCCTAAAAAATGCTCTTGATCTGGCGCCCAATCGTAGCTGTAACCTGGAGAAATTGTCATCCCGTCAATATTCAACGTGCCCAAAAAGTCGAAAAAGTCCTGCATTTGTTTGGGATCGACACCTTCAAAGATAGTCGTGTTAGTCGCAACCCGAAATCCTTTAGCTTTCGCAGCTTTGATCGCTTTGACAGCGGTATCAAAAACACCTTTGCGATCGACACATTGATCGTGCCATTCTCGCAATCCATCTAGATGTACAGTGAAGGTTAAATAAGGAGAAGGTTGAAATTTATCCAGGCTTTTTTCTAACAACAAGCCATTAGTACACAGATAAATATACTTTTTGCGCTCAATTAATCCCTTGACAATTTCACCAATTTGGGGATGTAATAGAGGTTCTCCCCCAGGAATTGAGACAACCGGCGCCCCGCATTCTTCCACTGCTTGAAAACATTGTTCGGGGGTGAGGTTTTGCTTGAGTATGTCTGTGGGATGCTGGATTTTACCGCAACCTGTACAAGCTAAGTTGCAACGAAATAAAGGTTCTAGCATTAAAACTAGAGGAAAGCGTTTGCGTCCTAAAAGACGCTGAGTCACTAAATACTTCCCGATATCTATCGCTTGTTGTAAGTTAATTGCCATTTCTCGTATCACTCCTCTGTTATATGAATAAGAATTCAGAAGTCTGGAGCCAGAAGTCAGAATGGAGTTTATGCAACTAGTAGATGAATTCATTTGAGTTAAAATTCCACCTGTGGTAAGCGGTTTTCTCCTCCTAACTCCTACCTCCTACCTCCTGACTCCTGACTCCTGACTTCTTTCATTTTTAATAATTGACGTATCCCTGAGAGACAAACCAGTTTACAGCATCTTTGAGTGCGGTATTCAAAGATGATTGAGGTAAATTTAATTCTCGTACTGCCTTTGATGCATTGTAGTACATGCGTTGCTTTGCCATGCGGACGCCATCGAGGGGAACGGAAGGCTGTTTACCTAAAGGTGCGAGAATTTTTTCATCAACCCAAGCGACACTTAAAGGTAGCCAAGCTGGTACAGTGCGTTGAGGTGCGCTTAAACCTGTGATTGATTCTAGTTCGTCAAGTAGTTCTTTTAAAGAAAGGTTTTGATGTCCTAAGATGTAGCGATCGCCTGATTTTCCTTTTTGCAATGCGAGTAAGTGTCCCCATGCTACATCGCGTACATCGATAAAATTTAAACCTGTATTTAAATATGCGGGCATTTGACGCCGTAAAAACCGTAAAATAATATCTCCTGTTGGTGTTGGTTTGATATCCAATGGTCCAATCGGACTGCTAGGATTAACTATAACCACCTCCTGACCCTTTTTCGCTGCTTGCATTGCTTCTTGTTCAGCCAAGAATTTAGACTTCTTATAGTCCCCAACAAGTTCCTCAACAGGACTTTGATAAGTTTCATCAACAACTTTATCAAATTTTCCCGCGCCGATCGCTGCCACGGAACTAGTATAAACTGTACGCTCAATACCTGCTTTTTGCGCTCCTGCCAAAACATTGCGCGTACCTAATACATTATTCTCATAAAGTGCTTCTTTATCTTTTTGCCAAAGTGAATAATGAGCAGCGACATGAAAAAGATACTGACAACCCTGCATTTGCTGCCATAAATTAAAGTCGTTTAAATCACCTTTGACAATTTCTACATCCAGTCCTTGAAGATTTCCCAAGTTACTGTTCGGACGTACCAACGCTTTTACAGAGTATCCCTCTTGTAGCAGCAACCGTACCAAATTGGCACCGACAAAACCCGTACCACCTGTTACAAAAACACTCATTTATTTCTCCCCCTCTCCCCGTCTCCCTCTCCCCCCCTCTTCTTGAAGCGGGGAAACAAATCATCCATTAGAGTGTAAAGCACCGGCACAACAATCAAACTTAATACAGTAGAACTAATTAACCCCCCAGCGATCGCAACAGCCATTGGCGATCGCAATTCTGAACCTGCTCCTAATCCTAAGGCGATCGGTACCATTCCTAAAATCGTCGCCGCAGTGGTCATAATAATTGGTCGCAGGCGCACAGGTCCAGCTTGGAGGATTGCGGCTGTGCGGTCTAAACCCGCCTCGCGCAATTGGTTAATGTAATCTACAATCAGAATGGCATTTTTATTGCTGATTCCCAGTAAAAATACAAAGCCGATTAGCGAAATCATCCCAAAATCGCTTTTAGTTATAAGTAGCGCCAATAAAGCACCCACAATTGCTAACGGTAAAGAAACGCCAATTACTAATGGATCTACCCAGCCTTTAAACAGCCAAATCAATACCGCGATAATGCACAACGCAGACAAGGAAAGAGTCGTGCCGAAACTGCTAATAACTGTGTTAACGCTTGCAGAATCTCCTCCCAAATCTAATGTAACACCTGGAGGAATCACTCCTTTAGCTGTCGCTACCAATTTATCGGTAGCATCACCCAAAGATAATTCTTGACCCAGATTGGCGCTGATATATGTTACACGCCGATTATTTAAACGCTCAATTTGAAAGATTGTATCCTGGGGATTTGTTTCACCTGTTACCGTCACATCAGCGAATCCTGGTATTTTCACTAACCTCTCTTTAATTGCTTTTGCGGCTGTATTCAAAGCTTTCAAGTCATTACCTTGTAATGCCACTTGTAGCGGTTTTTGTCCACCGCTATCGACAAATGGAATATCTTCCACGCTGATAGTGACACCGGAAAGATTTGGCAAAGAGGTACGGAATTGCTCTTGCAATTCTAAAGTTGTGATTGTGCGCTTCTCTTTCAGTTTGACATAAAGTGTACCTTTATTCGGCTCACCTCCACGGGAACCGACTGTAGTAAATACCGTTTCCACTGCTGGAGATTTTCTGACTACTTCTTCTAGTTTCTTGGCAACTTCGAGAGAATCATTTAAAGGGTTGGAAATTGCCGATTGGGAATCAAAAACTGGAGATTCTTCTCCACCTAACAAGCTTCCTAACAGTGCGTTTCCTTGCTTTTTTAATTCCGATATATTCGGCAAAGGAGCAGTATAAACAATATTAAACTCGCCGCGATCTAGTTTGGGAATAAATCCTTTGGGAATCAGGGGAATCAACGCGATCCCTGCAATCAAGCTGAATACAGCTAAACCCATAACTACTCGCCGATGGTTTAAAGACCAGCTAAGTAAATCGCGGTATAATCGATTAAAGCCTGCGCCAACGTTGCTAGTTTGGCGAGGAGGACGCGAAGGAGTCGGTTTTAGCCAGTAAAGAGCCAGAACTGGCGATAAAGTACGCGCTACCAGCATAGAAGTGAGCATCGCTGCGGAAACAGTGATACCAAAAGGTTTGAAAAATTGACCTATGGTGCCACCCATCAAACCTATCGGGAGAAAAACTGCTACGGCTGTAAAGGTGGCTGCGGTGACTGTCAAACCAATTTCATTTGTGGCTAAAAGCGCTGCTTGACGAGGACTTTCACCATCTTGGATGTGTCGCATGATGTTTTCTACATCGACGATCGCATCATCAACTATACTACCAATCACTAAAGCTAAAGCTAGCAGTGTAATCGTCTCTAAATTAAAGCCAAACAAAGCCATAACAATAAACGTTCCCAACATAGAGACGGGAATCGCCAATGCGGATATGAAAGTAGCTTGCCAATTCCATAAAAAAGGAAATATGACAATTACCGAAAGAGCGATCGCTTCAATTAACGCATCTATTGTTGATTGAGTCGCGTTGCGGATATACTCTGCTTGGGTGGCTGCTAAGGTAAGTTTGACATCTTTCAGGGTAGATTGCAGTTTTTGAACTTCTTTTTCTACCCGACTGACAACTTCTAAAGTGTTGGCATCACCGCGTTTGATGACTTGAAATGCTAAAGCGTCTTTACCATTGAACCTAATTAATGTTGCTCCCCCAGTCGGTATTGATGCTTCTGGAGTAACATCAACAGGTGCGCCTAATAAAGAGACTTTTAGGACTCCTGGTAAATTAGCCATCGCCGGCACAATTTGCTCTTTAGTAAGCTGACTTAAATCCGTTAAATTGCGCGAGTCACTTTCAACGGCATAACTAATCGCTGCCGACTCATTCAAATTTAAAGGTATTATTTTATAACTTGATCCCTCAGTCAGATTTACCTGCTTCAGTCTAGTTTCGACTTCGCTAGTCGATTTTTCCAAATTCGTGCCGACAGCAAAAGACAAGATCACCACACTTTGACCAGGATATGACGAAGAGCGCACATCATCAAGCCCCGGAAGTTCGCGCAAGCGCATTTCCACAGGTTGAGTTAGCTTTGCTTCCGTATCCAAAGCCGTTGTTAACGGTGCAGAGGCATTTACCACAACCACCGGAAAGGTAACATCAGGAAACAAAGCATATTTGAGAGAACTGAAAGCCAATAATCCAGCTACCGTTACCGCAATCCAAAACGAGAGCGTCACCCACGAAAATTGAATCGCTAACTTAGAGATATTAAACCGCTCTCGTGCGGATTTTGAGTTATTATGCTTCACCATCTGGGAAAATGATCATGCGGGCGAATTATTAGTCATCGTACATTAATCATCTCAGGAATGCGAATCCTTTAAACCATACTAAGCACGAAAAATACTTTCTTACTGTAGTAAGCACTCTTCGTGCTTTCTTAAACCGTGTTTTTGGGAACACTACTAGAAGCACCTAACTTTATTTGAGCGCTTCAGCGCTCACTACGGTTCATGTACGAAGTAATTGGGTGGGAAAATTTATAACTATGTCCGCAGCGAACGGAGCGTTCGCGCTATTTGTCTCGTCCCTTGCGCGTCTGCGAAGGAGAAGAGAAGCAATTCGCTTGCGGTTTCGAGTATTTTACATTTCGTTACATAGTTAGGTTTATTCGAGCCAATTGCATAGCAATTTTTGCGAAGTATCATATATCAAATTAAGCTGCTGAGTTATGTTTTTTAACTTTAGATTTGATGTGAAAATTCGAGATTTGCAAATCATCCCATTGCTCGATTGTTGGTTTATAGAGCCAATGATTTAGTTTTTCGCTATCGACATAATTTTTTAAACCAGGATCTACCCAAATATGCAGCTTATCAAGACATCCTACATAAATGGCAGCAGCTTCTATATATTCCCATTGTCGAATAAAGCACTCTGCCCACGATTGTTTGGTCATTACAGATTCAGCAAAATCTAGTCCGGCTGCCACCATTCTTTTACCATTACTGCCACGGGCGTTAATAGGTTCCCAAAATATAACTTCTGGGTTGATGTGCATAATTTTCTCTAAATGTTTTTTAAAATCATCTCCTTCCATAGTAGGGGGAGTGGGAGCGATCGCAACGTACAATCTACAATTTTTAGCAGCACCCTGTAACAATGCTTTGTAACGCACGCTTGGTGGTGGAGCAGCCGGCTCAATCTTGCGGCTTAGTTCATCATCTAAGTATGGCAAACTCATACCCACGGTCACATCTTTGTGGTTGAGAATGTCTAAATCTTCCACCCATAATGGACTGCGAGTCAAAATTCTGACTCGTTTGTTATGTTTCAATAAAATTTCAACTACACTGCGGGTAATACTTGCAGTTTGTTTATTTTGATAAGGGTCAGTACCCGAACAAAGTAACACTACACCTTTACCTTCTTTGGTAATTCGCCACGCTTTTTTACGAGTTAAAATTTTTTCTAATTGCTCTGGTATTTCTTCACGTATAAACAAGTATCTTCCCCAATCCATTTGAGGGTCGCTTACCCCTTTTTGTTTTTACTCCGATTGTTTAACGCGAATTGCTGGTGTTGAAGGTACATAACAAAAGGTGCAGCCGTGCAAACAACCTGATGCAATGTTGATCACGTAGTCACATAGTCCTTTTTTATTAAGCTCACTTTCTTGAAGTGGATTAACTACTTTTTCAGTTCCTGTAACGACTACCATATAATACTCTCAATTCGATATCCGAACAATTAAACTAACAAAAATAAGAGCGGTTAAAACATTTAATGACTTCATCGTTTAATGTTTAAATTATATCATTTATTTCTAAATAATACAATTGTTTTAGGACTTACGTAAGCGTCATAATATAAGGTCAACTGGCACATATATTTTAATTTCAGCTTAATGCTTGTAAGCATTAATTTATCAACGTTAGAGCCAAATTCATTTCATGTGACAGTTTGCAGATAAATGTAGTATTTACGTAAAATTTATGTTTTAATGTATAATTTGTTTAGCGCGAATGTAGTGGATAAAATTTAACAAGTACAACTATGGCAAAACAAATATTTGGGGGTGATTGGACTGAAGAAAAGCTCAATCGAGTTGGCAAATATTTACCAGCTTACGTACATGTATTGAAAGATAAAGGACTTAAGTATGCTTATATAGATGCTTTTGCAGGTACTGGATACAGAGAATTAAAGGATACAGAATCAAAAGGACAAGAAAGCCAATTACTATTATTTCCCGAACTTGCAGAACAAGAAACACAAAAATTTCTAGATGGTTCGGCACGAATTGCTCTTCAAACTAAACCAAGATTTCACCAATATATTTTTATTGAAAAAGACCGAAATAAAGCATTAGAGCTAAAAAAGCTGAAGACTGAGTTTCCAGAGCTAAATCAAGACATTATTATAGTTAATAGCGATGCTAATTCATATTTAATAGACTTATGTAATCAAGGTAAAGATTACTGGAAAACGCTCCGTGCCGTACTATTTTTAGACCCCTTTGGAATGCAAATACCTTGGTCAACAATTGAAGCAATTGCTCAAACTCAAGGAATTGATCTTTGGTATTTGTTTCCGTTGGGAATTGCAGTTAATCGATTATTAACCAGAGATGGAAATATTCAAGAATCCTGGCAGAAAAAGCTTGATGAAATATTTGGGACAACTGATTGGAGAAATGTTTTTTACGCACCTGTAGAACCGCAAAATAAGCAACTAAGTTTGTTTGAGATTGAGAACTATTCACCTACAGAGAAAACAGAAAATATAGCCAACTTTGAGTCCATCAGTCGGTATTTTGTAGAACGATTAAAGACAGTATTTGCAGGAGTTGCAGATAACCCACTTGTATTGCGTAATTCCTGTAATAACCCTTTATATTTGCTGTGTTTTGCATCTGCAAATCCCAAAGGGTCAAAGACAGCGATTAAAATTGCACAACACATATTAAAATCATGAGTACAAGATTATGGTAATGGTTGGGATGAGTATGGGTAGTATTTGAGCGCTGAAGCGCTCACTACGAAAATTTATGTTTGAATCAACAGTGCCGATAATTCTGGTTTCTCAGGGAGCAGAGTATAAAGCTGTATGTCGCGGTTTAAGTCGTATCACTACCGCGAAACCTACTGTAATAGCAATTCCTATGGGTAGTCAGGCTTTAACCACGTATTTGAAAGCTTGTCAAGAGGAATTGTGGAACGCTCCTAAAGTAAAAGTTCTCCTGATGGGTATATGTGGCAGCTTGCGCGATCGCTTGAAAGTCGGGGATATTGTTTTGTATTCTGAATGTGTATATGAAACCAAAGTGCAACAGTGCGATCGCTCTTTCACAGCAGAACTTCACACGCATCTTCAAGATAAGGTTTCTTTGGTAAAGGCATTGACAAGCGATCGCGTAGTTTGTTCAGAACAAGAAAAACTGCATTTAGGCAAAACATCCGGTGCTGATGTTGTTGACATGGAAGGATTTGCAGCTTTAGAGTTTTTTCAACAAGCAGATGTAGAAGTGGCAATGCTGCGAGTAGTCAGCGATGATTCTAGCCACGATATACCTGATTTAACATCAGCAATCAATTCTGATGGTTCGCTTCAACCTTTGCCTTTAGCTATCAGCATGATTCGTCAACCTATTGCTGCTAGTCGCTTAATTAAAGGTTCCCTGCGAGGTTTAAAAGTATTGGAAGAAGTTACAGCATTTCTCTTTTCCAAACACAATGTATAAATAGTTGTAGAGACGTTCCACCGGAACGTCTCTACGATGATTTCTGAAAAAATTATCTAGTCAACTTGGCACAACTTCTTGTGTCGTCAGAGGAATTATTACCAGCTTTCCATCTTTAGTTAACTTCAATCGTTGTCCTCGCCACTCGAAAGTGTTACCAAACAAGGCATAGCACCAAATTGCAAAGCCGATCAAGTCGCGTAAAGGCACTAACCACAAAAACTTGCTTGCGACTGGATCTTTGAGACTCTTGACTCCAACGACCCATGCCATGATTAATCTTGTACTCCAGGTTAAAAGGGCGATCGCCCAACCGAAAATTGACCCACCTGTGGCAATCAAGAATAATAAACTCATGACTGTGCCGTGGGTAAAGATTAGCCCTAAATAACCCCAAGGTCGAGAAACTCGCGTACAGCAATTCCAACGTGTCTGACGATGAATTAAATCAAGAAAACTTTCTGTAGCGATCGCATGATCAATAATATAATCAGAAAGGACTACTTTATAACCTGCTTTAGCGCTTAAGTAGCCAAGTTGAAAATCATCCGCTAGATAATCGGCTATGGCGATAAATCCGCCGATCGCTTCTAAGACACTTTTACGAATGGCGATCGTTGGACCGAGGGCAAAGTTCATTCCTTCCAAGGATCTAGCGACTAAAATACTAGCATGGTATTCAGTCGATATCCCCACAGCTTCCAAAATTGCCACCCACCCGCGAACAAAAGGACGATACAAACACGTAACAACACCCACCCCAGGATCGCGCATCGGCTGGATGACTGTTTGTAAATAATCTCGTCCGACGCGAACATCGCTATCTGCAAGCAACAACAGCAAATACTTAGCTTCAACTTCAGCATTAGCTAAATTACTAACTTTTAAATTAGTGCCAATTATGCGATCGCTTATTACCAGACTAATATCAATTTCTGGGAACTCCTCGATAATTTTCTTGACAACTTGCACACTTGGGTCATTTCTATCCCGCACACCAAAGATGATTTGGTACTCTGGATAATCTTGTTGACAGAATGAGGCAAAATTTTCGTAAGTCTCGATGTCAAGACCACAAATTGGCTTGAGGATAGTAATCGGTGGGTGGAAGTCGGGATCAATCTCGGTTGGATGGGAAAAAAACTCAATTGCTGCATAGATCCCGTAGCAGTAATAGCAAATTGCTGCGAGGCACAGAATCAGCAATAACAAGTTGATCCCCAAGGCGATCGCAGCCAAATAATCTGATAGCATTCTATATTACTTAAAACCCAATATATGAGCGGTAAACCGCTCACTACGAAAAAGTATATTTTACGTTTAATTTCCCCCACCTACTTAGAAGCAACTACTGATTGCGTTTTCGCAGTTCCTTGGCTGCGACGGTCTTTTAGATAAGAGAAAAACTCACGTCCCTCACGCAGACGACGTATCAACATTTGAGGGTCAGTCAGCATTTCACCGACAATCGGGATGATGGCTTGAGGACGAAAATAGAATCGTCGGTACATCCGTTCAACTGCATCTTCAATTTCCGCACCGGCAAGGTTTGGATATTGCAGTGTTGACATTTGAATCCCTGAATTAGCAACTAAGGAAGTGTCGCTAAACCAATTATTTTCCTGCGCTTGCTGAGAAAGTGCTGTCCCAGGAGAGGGGGCAGCTATGGAAACTTGAATTGTATGCGGACTAATATCGCAAGCAAAGCGAATCGTTTCTTCGATTGTTTGTTGGTTTTCGTTGGGCAAACCAATGATAAATGTACCGTGTACGGTAATGCCGAGTTTATGGCAATTTTCCATAAACTTCCGCGCTACTTCCAGCTTAATACCTTTCTTAATGCCGTCTAATATTTGCTGATTGCCGGATTCAAATCCTACCAATAGTAGGCGTAAGCCGTTGTCACGCAGTTGTTTGAGAGTATCATAATCTAAGTTAGCACGGGCGTTGCAACTCCAAGTCAGCTTGAGTCGCTTCATGTGTTCGCTGATAGCGATCGCTCGTTGTTTATCAATAGTAAATGTATCATCATCAAACATGTATTCCCGCACGCGATCGCCAAATATAGCTTTGGCTTCATCCATCTCACGTCCAACTGCTTCTGGGCTTTTAGTACGGTACAAGTGTCCACCAATCGTTTGAGGCCAAAGGCAAAAGGTGCATTTTGCCGGACAGCCGCGCCCAGTGTAAAATGAGATGTACGGATGTAGCAGATAACCGATAAAATATTTTGTAATATCGAGATCCCGTGCGTAAACAGGCAATACACTGGGCATAGCATCCCAATCGTGAATCAATGAGCGGTCTTCGTTGTGATGGATATTACCGTTATTATCGCGATAGCTGAGTCCTTTGATTTCATCCCAAGCTTTACCTGACGCTAGTTCCTTACAGGTGTAGTCGAATTCGTGCCGACACACAAAGTCGATAATTGGATTTTCACGTAGGGTAACATCTGGTAACACTGCTACGTGTGCCCCAATCAAGCCAATCTGTGTATCCGGCTTTTGTGCTTTAATTGCCTCAGCACACTTCACGTCATTAAGCAGCGAAGGCGTGCTGGTGTGCATGATAATTAATTCGTAATCGAAAGCAATTTTCAGCACATCTTCGACAGTTTGCTCGTGTGGGGGTGCATCTACAAGCTTGCTACCCGGTACGAGGGCAGCAGGTTGAGCCAACCATGTAGGATACCAAAAAGAGGTAATTTCTCGCTTTGCTTGGTATCGAGAACCTGCACCACCGTCAAATCCATCGAAGGAAGGAGGACTGAGAAACAAAGTTTTCTTCACTCGAATAGATCCTTATATGTTTTGTTTTTGTATAACAGTTGCTTTCTTATTGATACCAATTTTCTTTGAATATGCATATTATTAGCCTGGGTCGGCAGGCTTTGTTTGTGTAGCCCCAGGCTTCTGTCCTGAGGGTATTATATGCAGCCTCATATAAAATTGGTATGACCAAATCCTCTTTAGGTTACTAATAAATCGATTTGTTAACCATTTTTTAATAATGATTACAAGTTTCAGCAAGTAAGTATAACATCAACGTTACGTTTTATAAAAGTGAAGCGATCGCAGCGGTCACGCTTTGTGCCTCGTACCGCGAATACACTATATAGGAATTACACACTTTACTTTGAGACACTTACGTGCCTTTACTCGGCATCACACTCAGTCTTCTTGATTGAACTGACCAGAATAGTAGCAATTTTTTCCATTTCTATTCCAAAACTGCATAAGTTGATGGTGCAAGACCCATTCTAAATATAGAACGAAAGCTTATTCATACTTAACTTCTGTTGGTGCAAATCAAGTAATGATTAATGCATGTAGTTTACTATTTGTCAATAAGTAATAATTACATTATTTATTACATTTAATCTACTTATAACCTAAACTTAATTTACAGTAAACAGATTCAATTACCGTCAATTAAGTAACTTATGGTCAATACTCACGATCCCACTACTGTTGTGCTGATGCTTTTCGGTGGTGTGATGCTACTTCTATATGGTGTGCGGCTAGTCACCGATGCAATGGAAAGCGCTTTGGGGGCACGGCTCCGGCTGACGATGATGACGCTTGGTCAACGCCCCTTAGCAGCATTTATGACAGGAGTTGGAGCAACTCTACTGACTCAAAGTTCTTCCGCTACTGCCTCTGTCCTCATTGGATTAGTTAGTGCCCAGTTGATACCGCTAGCAGCGGCAGCGATTATATTACAGGGTGCTGCGGTTGGTTCCACATTGGTAGTGCAACTACTGGCATTTCATATCACTCACTATGCTTTGGAATTGTTGGGACTAAGCGCGGCAGTAGCTATATTCACTAATCGTCACAAAGCCTTACGTCCTATAGGTAGAGGGATTTTCAGCTTTGGACTAGTGATAGTGGGGTTGTCGATGATCGATGCAAGTAGTGTTCCCATTGCCGCTAGTCCTATTACCAAAGTTATACTTCAGACACTTTCTAGTTCACCATTGGTGTTGATATTGACAGGCACTTTGCTTGCGATCGCCTTTGTCTCTAGTACAGCGACAATTGGGTTAGTCTTAGCGTTAGCATCTGGTGGGGCATTACCGCTCTCTGCGGCATTGGCGATATCATTGACAAGCAACTTATGCGACTAGCCCGACACCAGCGACGCAAACAAATTGCCTTTTCTGATGAAGAGTGGAATGACCTAAGTACCTATCATAGTGAAACAATGTCGCTGCTACAAAAAACATTGGCAGGATTGGCATCGCAAGACCCGATGATTGCTAAGGAGGTTTTGTTGCTTAGATCGTCTCTCAATCAAACCAAGCGTGAACTTCATCTACAGCATTTTCACCGTCTGCGTTCTGGAGCCGCATCTAGTTTCGATGTGAGCGCTATCCCTATCGAAATTACCAACGCTCTTAGCCGTGTCATTTCACACACTTGCAGTATTGCCCGTGCTGTTCTGGGAGAGATGTAGATCAATAGTTAGCGATCAACTTTGGTACGTATTTTTTGAGAATAAAACGAAGCCGATTCTTCGTTGTTAACGCACTCTTGGGCAAACTTAATTAGATGGTGTCCAACTAGTCCCACATGAATCAGGTCTTCTATATTACCTGATTTCAGTGCTGGTTTTGCCATCTTCCAAAAAGTCGAGCGATAGTTACCAAACACACCTACCCGGAATAAGATATTGGTGAAATAAGTTAACCCTTTACGAATATTTGCCCAAGAAGTTCGAGCCGGACTATTAGGAACTTTAATCCGGTTAGGGTAGGTATGCATCATATTATAGGCAAACCGTTCATATAAAAATTCCGGTTCATATGCTGTGGAAATGCAACGCTGCCACATTTCCATGACTTGTTCGTAAGGCATTAAATACTCAATATTCGATTCTCTATTTTCATCAAATATTAGTCTTCCTTCTTGTTCTAACCTGCGCCACAAAGGTGTTTTTGGTAGTGCATGAAGCAGATTAATTGTCAATACAGGAATTTGCGAAATCCGAATAAATTCGATAATTCTATCTGCGGTTTCGGGTGTATCTGTATCAAAGCCGATGATGATCCCGGATACAACTTCCATACCATAACTATTTAAAACTTTCACCGCTTCCAAAATCGGCATACTCAAATTATGCGTTTTAGAAATAGCTTGCAAAGCGTCAGTTTCTGGTGTTTCAATGCCACAGAAAACTGTGCAAAAATAAGCTTCGCGCATCATTTCTAAAAGCTTGGGACTTTGAGCCAAGTTTAGTGTAGCTTCACAAGCAAATTGCAGCGGATAGCCGTTGCGCTTTTGCCAGTCTATCAGGTGAGGTAATAACTTCATAGCGGCGCGGCGATCGCCTACAAAGTTATCATCGACAAAATACACCGATCCCGGATTACCAGATTCCAACATCGTATCTAATTCGGCGATCACTTGCTCTGGTGTTTTCATGCGGGGATCGCTTCCATACAATTCCGGAATATCGCAAAACTCGCAGCGATAAGGACAACCGCTAGAAAATTGTACATTTGCTAAGAAATAATCATTAAGATTCAGCAAATGATAAGCTGGTGTAGGAAATTCGCTTAAAGGCAAACGCTCCTTAGTTTCAAAGCGGATTTGCTCACTTGGGCGATCGCTGTTTTCGTCAAGATATTCAATCATGCGATCGCTTGCATCTCCCAATTCACCTAGATGCAAAATGTCAAAATCTGGATAATATTCTGGGCAACCAGAAACCGAAGGTCCCCCGACAACCGTAATTTTCCCTTCTTGATGAGCAAGTTCATTAATCTTATTAATATGTGGTTGCTGAATGTGCATTCCGCTGACAATCACCACATCTGCCCACTGATAATCACTCTTGTTAGCTTCATTGATATTCTCATCAATAAAGCGGATATTCCACTTTTGGGGTAAATAAGCAGCCACAATCAAAATACCTTGGGGTGGCATAAAAGCCTTAACATTACCCATCAGCGGATAAGCGTGATGAAAAGTACCAAACGAACGGCTGTACTTAGGAAATATACAGAGAATATTTCGATGCTGCAAGGGAACGTAGGAAGTTCTTTTAGTACCAGCAGATGGCAATTCACCGATAAAAGTTAGCTTTTCTTCATATTTGAGATTAGCAGTCATATCAATTTTAGATTTTAGATTTTGGATTTTTGATTAAAAACTACGATCTAATTTGCACTAGCTTACCGCTTTCAGACAATATAGAACCATAAGTAAAGAAGTATCAATATAACTGAAGGCATAGAGCATTGGGCATGAACAAAGGACAGATTTTACCTTTTGCCTCCTGCCTCCTGCCTCCTGTCTCCTGCCTTCTGACTCCTGACTCCTGCCTCCTTTATGAATTTGATTTCCTTTCTTCTGCGTTCTTCTTGGAGAATGGTAGCGATCGCTATCACCACCGGCTTACTGAGTGGAGGTAGCAGTGCTAGCCTGATTGCCCTAATTAGCCATGCTACCAGTAATAATGCCACATCGCGCCTCACATCGATAGCCTGGGGTTTTGTTGGGTTGGCAATGGTTGCTTTAATCACCAGTATCATTTCCCAAGTGATGCTGATTCGCTTATCTGAAAATGCAGTTTTGCAATTACGGATGAGTTTGAGTCGTCAACTTCTAGCATCTGAGTTGAGTCATTTAGAAAAGTTAGGAAATCCGCGATTATTAGCAACCCTCACCGAGGATGTTCAAGCAGTTGCAAATGCTGTTCAGAAGCTTCCTTTTTTCTGCGTTGATATTGCCATAGTTTTAGGTTGCTTGCTATACATAACTTGGCTTTCGTGGCAAGTATTGTTGATGGTAGTGGTATTTTCAATTTTAGCGATCGCTAGTTGTCAGTGGCTCTTACAAAGAGGAAGACATTTTCTTAGCCTAGCCCGTGACGATCAAGATTTGTTATTTAAACATTTGGGAACCATCACCCAAGGAATCAAAGAACTCAAACTACATTACAAACGGCGTCAAGTCTTCCTTACTCAGCAACTCGAATCAACAGCTACCACATTTCGTAACCATAATATTCGCGGTTTGACTTTTTTTGCCACAACTTCCAGTTGGGGGAGACTACTGTTTTTTTTCTCAATTGGTTTTATCCTATTCGCGCTTCCCAATCTTTTTCCAATCAGTCCACAAACACTATCGGGCTACATCTTGACTTTCACATATTTGATGTTGCCAATGGAAAATATCATCAACAACCTTCCTTTATTAAGCAAAGCCAGCATTGCTTTAAAAAAGATAGAATCTCTCGGTTTATTTTTGACTAATCAAGCAGAAATCTCCACAGTCCCACCTACAATTAAATCTTCTTGGCACAGCTTACAACTTCTGGATATTACTCACACTTTCCGCACAGATGCCGAAGATAGCAACTTTATTCTCGGTCCAATTCATCTAGAGTTTTATCCGCAACAATTAGTATTTATTGTTGGTGGTAATGGTAGCGGTAAATCGACTTTAGCCAAACTCATCACCGGACTTTACATCCCCGAAGCCGGCGAAATTGCTTTGGGTGGGGAGTTAATTAACGAACATAATCGAGAGTGGTATCGGCAACATTTTTCTGTCGTGTTCTCTGATTTTTATTTATTCGACACGCTTTTAGGGTTAGAAAATATTCACTTAGATATTCAAGCGCAAGAATATTTGAAGCTATTGCAACTCGATCATAAAGTAAAAATTGAAAATGGTAAACTTTCCACCACAAATCTTTCTCAAGGACAGCGTAAAAGACTAGCTTTGCTCACAGCATATTTAGAAGATCGACCGATTTATCTATTTGATGAATGGGCAGCCGATCAAGACCCAGTATTCAAAGAAATATTCTACACCCAACTATTACAAAATTTGCGAGATCGAGGCAAAACAGTATTAGTAATTAGCCATGACGATCGCTATTTTCATCTAGCAGACCGAATCATCAAACTCGACTACGGTAAAGTAGAGTACGATAAACCATATTAAGAGCCACCAGAGTAGTTTAGGGGTTATTCAAAGATAAGTACAACAGTGTGAATATTTCTAACTATGTTAATAAATTTAAATTGTAGGGTGTGTTAGCCGAGAGTACGACACCTAAAACAGTCAATAGTGCGTTAGCAGAGCCTAACCCACCCTACATCTACTTATTATTCTGACTCCTGACTCCTGACTTCTGAATTCTGTTTTATTTCTCGCTCTTAATTTCTATCTTTTTTGTCTGCGCTTCAGCACAGAAACCGCTCCTACAGTTCCCAAAAATAACAGACCTACTGTTGAACCTGCTTCCGGAACAGCTTGCACTTTATCAACAAGTAACCCGGAAATAACTGTTGGCTCACCTACATCCACAACCCCAAAACCTAAAGTATATTCTCCATCAGTTGGCAGAGTGTAGGAAAAAGTTTTAAATCCTGTTTCTTCAAATAAGCTAGTTTTAGAACCGTTAACTAAAAAGTTTGTGGTGGTATCAGCTAGTTTGAAAAACGAGTTTTGAGAGTTATTACTAAGGGTTACGAAAGCAAAATCATTAAACTGAGGATTAGCGCTACTGCCAACCGATTCATTGGTAAGGAAGTTCCAAGCAAACGATAAGGTTTGTCCTGCACGTCCTGTAAAGGTTTGCTTGATAGCAGAACCCTCAATTGCTTCTGCTAGAGAGTTATCTCCAAAGAATTGCGATACTCCGAAAAATCCTTCTAAGGAATTTTCAGCAATGCCAGTAATATAAGTGGCAGGTGCTGCATTTCCTCCTATAATTTCTTTTCCATTTCCATCAACCCCAATAACTTCTTTGAAAGCAGTTGATAGAAAAGCTTGAACATTTCCTTCTGGTGTCCCGCTGCCAAAAGCTGAGGTTTCTAATCTGTAGTCACCTAATCTTTGCCAATTGTCAAAGCCCTTTTCAAAGCCACCATTGAGAATTGCAGCTTGAGCAGTAGTAGGTAAAGCTAAACCTGCGAAGACGGTAATAGCAGTGTAAAAAACTCTCTTCATTGAGTTACTCCTTATTTTTTAATCTAAAGATTACGGTTTTAAAGTCTATCTGCCTTAATTTGTATTTAGATAAAAATATCTTTTTACTTTGGTATATTTTCAATTAGATAATACTAAGATTAACAAAATGTTAATGACTAGATAAGAAATGGTAAAACTTAGGTATTTTCCTGGTTAGCAAGTTAAAAAATACATTTATTGATGATATATTTTAAAAATCAAATAGAGTACTAAAGGAGCATAAACTATCCTTAATCTTGTTCGTTTATCTGTGTTTTTTAAATGCAGATTGATTAGCATATTTGACGGTATATCTGCTATTAAAAATTGAAATTATTGATAGCAAAAATGGTTTTTAGGCTAATGATTCTATCTATTCGTATTATGAGGCAGTCCGATGTCTAAATTTACACGTAGGCAGCTACTTACTTTCTTTGGAGCGAGTGCTGGTGCAGCTGTGCTAGCTCCTGCTTTTGGGAAAAACCTTTTTGGTGGTAATGAGGCGATCGCTAATGCGGTTGAACCCCTGAAATTTACTCCGGTGCGTTTACCTCATCCTTTACCGATTTACACGCAACAAAAAAGCTACTTACCAACAGGAGTTGAGCAGGGAGACGTATTAGAAGCCTCTGCCGATGCACGGTTAACTAGCTACACCATACTTGATGATGTTGTAGTACCACCGGAATATGAACGGTATGTAATTGTAAGTTGGGGCGATCGCGTCTTCCCCAACCAAGAAGATTACTTTGGCTACAACAGCGACTACACCAGCTTTATTCCCATCAATGGTAGAAGCCCCAACGACGGCTACCTTTTCAACAATCACGAATACGTCTCCTACCCATTTTTATTTGTTACACCCGAAACCCCAACTGATTTAGAGGGATTTCCTACAGCCTACTCCACAGTAATTGGACGAAATCTACCAGAAGACAGAACTAATATCGAAGTCTTGGGTGAATTCATGTACAACGTAGGCGGTTCTGTCGTGCGGATTGCCCGTCCAAACCGCAGCGGACGCTTTGCTGTTGTCCGTGACTCCAAGAACCGTCGCATCCACGGACTTTCCGGCTTAGGGATCAACAGCCAACGTAATGATGCTTATAAAAACGTCACCTCCTGGGGTTCTTTGAGTTACCAGCAAGGAGACGATAATTATCTGATTGGCACTGGACCTGCTGCAACTGAAGTTTTTCCTCTCAGTTCTGACGGACTAGGTAACAAAATTATTGGTACTGGATTCAACTGTTCTGGCGGCACAACTCCTTGGGGAACCGTCTTATCTGCTGAGGAGAACTTCCAAGGCAGTACAGCGTTTTTCGTTGGAGTTACCGAACCTGTCAACAACAATGGCACCCAGACACGTTACACCTCAGGCACCACGGGAGCTGCATTTGGCTTGGTTGGCGAAAAATACGGCTGGATGGTGGAAATCGATCCAGCCGATCCGAATTTCCGCCCTCGCAAACACACTGCTTTGGGTCGCTACCGCCATGAAAATATTGCCATGCGGGTGGAATCTGGAAAACCATTAGTTAGCTACATGGGTGATGACCGACGCGGTGGTCATACTTGGAAGTTTGTTAGCTCTGGTACAGTCACCAATCCCACAGATAAAAGCAACAGCCGCTTATTTGAAGACGGTACTCTGTATGTCGCCCGTTACAGTGCTGACGGTACGGGTGAATGGATTCCCTTAGAATTAAATGCTCCCACCAATCCGATTCCGCCGTCGGTGCTTGCTTCTGTAGAAATTGCGGCATTAGGTAGAGCTACCAGAAATGGTAATACCCCAATCCGGCTTTTTGGACTTTCAGAAAACCCGGCTGGCGGTAGTGTGTTTCTCAGTGTCCTGACAACCAATGAAGCCTCTATTCTGCCTGCTTATCAAGGTAAGAAACTGTCAGATTTCTACACCAGCCAAGGTGCGATGCTAGTTGATGCTTTCTTGGCAGCCAATCTAATCGGTGCAACTCCCACAGCTCGTCCAGAAGATATTGAAATCAATCCCAGAAATCCCAGAGAAGTCTTTATCGCTTACACAGATGGTGCGCCGGGAAGTGATGGATATCCTGATTCGAGAATCTTTGTAGTTTCCAAGTATAGTTCTGATGTCAACGCCGGACAACCTTCAGGGGAACTTTTTAAGCTCATCGAAGATAGCGCTGATAGCACAGGTACAACATTCCGTTGGCAGCGATTTGCTAAAGGTGGAGAAGCGGGGGCAGAACCTGGAAGTGGTTTTGCCAACGTAGATAATCTTGCCTTCGATAGCCAAGGAAACATTTGGGGCGTTACTGATATGTCCACTAGCTCCCACAATGGCTTTAATATTGGTGCTGCCGGCACTCCATTAGAGATAAACCACAGAGTAGTAGGTGCTAACGCGCCCAGTCAGATTGACTCTAATCTCAATGTTGAGACTTCTAGCCTGGTTGGGGTTTTTGGCAATAACTGGCTGTTCTACATTCCTACCAGTGGTCCCGATGCTGGGGAAATCGTACCTTTTGCTTATGGACCACCACGCTGTGAGATGACTGGACCTACTTTCGTTGGGGATACACTGATTATTTCCGTGCAGCACCCAGGTGAAACTGCTCCTTTCACCCCTCAGCAAACTCTGAGCCGAGATATTGAGATGTTGAACTTGGATGGCACACTGTTCACTCAAGAACGCAGTGTACCCCGTGGCAGTAACTGGCCGCCCAGTAATCTTGAGGGCAATCCTCAGGGACCACCGCGTCCGAGTGTGATTGGGATTCGACGCAAACAGTCAAGCGGTCGTTTTGTTTAGTTTTTTTCAATAGCAATCCTAAATCATTGGTGATAAACGAGAAGCCCGATTTCTAACAAAAATCGGGCTTCTGGCGCTTTCTATTTTCACGACTTAAGTAGGATCGCTATTAAACTATATATCTTTTTTATATCTAATATATGTATTAATTATGACGATTTTTCCTTGAAAAGAAAGCTGAGTTATTTGATGTAGCCGAATAATTTTACACTGCTTGTCAGGGGATCGCCATATTGAACAGCAAGTATTAATAAAAACTTATCTCCCAAATCATTCTGTATATATACAGTCTGTAAAAAAGTATTAAGAAATGCTTATTAAAAAATATTGCAGGTACTTGATTTAGTTGTTAAGGTGTGTGAAGCAACGATTTTGGTGAATGCTCGTATTTAGGAGAAGTGTAACCTATGAGCTATATCCACGTTTAGGAATGAAAGCGAGTAAATTCTGGCTTGAATGGTAATTATGAGGTATTACAACAAATTAGCGCCTGATTTATCTCGTTTCTAAGAACTTAGTTACTTTCATATTTCAATCAATTCTTGATTGTTGTCTTACCTGTCGAGAAACTTCGGAGTTTTGATTTTTGTTTCTTGACAAGAAACGCCGTAAGACTAAAAATTTGGAGATGAAAAACCGATGAATATACAAGGAAAGGTAGCCTTAGTTACAGGGGCTTCCCGTGGTATTGGGCGAGCGATCGCATTACAATTAGCCCAACAAGGCATGAAGCGGCTGATACTCATGGCACGCGATCGCGCCAACTTAGCTGAAGTAGCCGCCGAAATTGAGACAATGGGTGTCAGCACGGTAATCGTACCCATAGACTTAACCAAACCGACTGCTGTAAATATTGCCGTAGCTCAACTATGGCGCAATCATGGTCCGATTCATTTGCTAGTTAATTGTGCCGGCATAGCTTACCAAAACTCATTTCTGCAATCTAAATTACCGCAGGTTCAAGAAGAAATTTCTCTGAATTTATTGGGAACCTACACCCTAACTCATTTGGTAGCGCGACGCATGGCAAGCCAAAGACAAGGGACAATCATTAATGTCTCCAGCTTGATGGGGAAAATTGCTGCACCAACGATGGCGACTTATTCAGCTACCAAATTTGCCATTTTAGGATTTACCCAAGCACTACGCCAAGAACTCGCGCAATACAATATTGAAGTAAAAGCATTATTGCCTTCTCTGACAGACACAGACATGGTGCGCGACATGCGGTTATTTCGCTGGGTGATCCCCATGACTCCCCAACAAGTAGCGCAAGTACTCGTTGCCGGATTGTCAAAAAATTCACCAGAAATCTTAGTTGGTTGGCAAAGTCATTTAGCTGTTTGGTGTCAACGTCTTGCACCTTGGCTGCTAGAGTTTATTTTAAAGATGGCAACTCCACCGCAGCAAGTAGCGAGAAGACATCAGATTTATCAAAAACGATTAGGACTAATGCAGAGATTGAGTTTGTGGACACGTCATCGTTTTAGATACCCAGGTAGAGACGTTCCGGTGGAACGTCTTTACGATGGTTTGTACTAGAAACGTTTTGCTGTCCCCGTCTCTACGATAATTTGCGGAACGTCTCTACGATGGTTTGTGGTAGAGACATTCCGGTGGAACGTCTCTACACCAACGTAATTTTGTCAGGCGGTGATGTCTTCGGTATTATTGCTAGAGATTATTCAATTAAAAGTAGAGACGTTCCACTGGAACGTCTCTACAAGTGATTCATTAAGATATAAGCTGTTGAGTTAGAAAAACAGTCCAAGATACAAGATATTTAGATATAACTCGTATCGGAGCTTACCATAAATGCCTTCCCCAACAATTAGCCTCACGACTTTACCGGAAATCATTGATGGTTTGCCAAATATTTCTGGTTGGGAATCAGAGGTGCTTGATGTAGTTAACCGTGATGCACCTGTATTTTTACCAACAACAAACTTACGGTTGGAAGATATAACGGCAACTTTTGCGATCGCACTCCACATGCATCAGCCAACGATCCCCGCTGGACAAGATAGTGGATTCATCAGCAATCTGCAACATATGTTTGAACATCCCAACGTTGGGGATAATCATAATGCAGCACCTTTTGCTTATTGTTACAGTCGCATGGGCGATTTTATCCCCGAACTTGTAAGCCAAGGTTGCAATCCTCGCATCATGCTAGATTATTCTGGCAATTTGTTGTGGGGATTGCGGCAAATGGGACGCGAGGATATTTTAAATAACCTCAAGCGGATAACATGCGATCGCACCTATCAACCTTATGTAGAATGGCTCGGTACAATGTGGAGCCATGCTGTAGTTCCTTCTACACCTATTCCAGATATTAAACTGCATATTATCGCATGGCAACATCACTTTGCCGCAATTTTTGGTTGGGAAGCATTAGCGCGAGTAAAAGGCTTTTCACCACCAGAAATGCACCTACCAAATCACCCCGATACTCTCTTTGAATTCGTCAAAGCGCTGAAAGAATGCGGCTATCGTTGGCTATTAGTTCAAGAACATTCTGTACAAACTCTTGACGGTCAATCTCTAGCTGACAAACATTTACCACATCGTCTTGTGGCTCGTAATTCTCAAGGTGAAACAATTAGTATCACAGCTTTAATTAAAACTCAAGGTTCTGATACTAAATTAGTTGCTCAAATGCAACCTTATTACGAAGCTAAAACTCTATCTAAACAACAATTAGGTAGTGTAAATATCCCGCCAATAGTTAGTCAAATCGGCGATGGTGAAAATGGCGGTGTGATGATGAATGAATTTCCGAGCGCTTTTAAACAAGCTTGGCATCAAATCGGCAAAACAGGTGTAGTTGGTGTCACAGGAACAGAATATTTAGAATTAATTGAAGCTGCTGGTTGTAAAATTGAAGATTATCCAACGTGTCAACCGATGGGACAACATCAAATTTGGCAGCGAGTTTCATCTGAGAATATTCAACCGGGAGAAGTAGAAAAAGCAATTCAAGAAATCAAGCAAAAGAACTCAAATTTTCACATGGATGGAGCTTCTTGGACTAATCATATCAGTTGGGTAAATGGATATGAAAATGTCTTGTCTCCGATGAATCAACTTAGCAGTTTATTTCATCAAAAAGTTGATTCCAGCCTTACCAGAGATTCTCATTACCGCAACGCATTGCTACATAACTTATTGTTGCAAACAAGCTGCTTTCGTTATTGGGGACAAGGTGCTTGGACTGATTATGCTCGTGAAATTTACCAACGTGGTGAAAAGTTGCTGGAATCAAACTAAAAAATCTCAAAATAGGAAGGATTCGTGAGGACAAATGACACAAACTTTACCAAAACTAATAACCTTTGACGAATTTGTTGAGTGGATACCAGAAAACTCACCGAAGCGTTATGAACTGTACAATGGGGTAATAGTTGAAATGGCACAACCAGTAGGTGCTCATGAAGAGGTTGTAGGATTTTTAGCACAACAATTAACTGCTGAATACCTTCGATTAAACTTACCTTAC
>JBPCQW010000141.1:0-19874 GCA_050997715.1 Hassallia sp. | reverse complement strand
AAAAATCGGTCTACGCTATACAGTGATGCGTTACATATATTATTAAGAAAATGGCGTTCTGAAAAACGGATTCAAGAAGACCGTATCGATCAGCAACTTGGCATTGATTTAGAGAAAATCATGCTTTCGGAAATTGCCTATATTGGCTTTGAAGCAAATAAGTTATTCTTTTCTCACCAAGAAGTTGTCAGACAAATAAAAGAGTTTCTCGCAGGTAATGACAATGCACCCAAGCATTTAAAGGCTGAGGTGGTTTTGGATGCTATAGCTATTCAGCAGGGGATTTTAGTAGAACGGCAACGAGATATTTATTCATTCTCCCATTTGACGCTACAGGAATATTTAACAGCACAGTATATTGATGACCATCGCCAAGTTGAAAAACTAGTTACTGAACATCTGACAGATCAACGCTGGAAAGAAGTATTTTTATTAGTAGCTGGATTAATGCGCGGTGGTGCAGATAAGTTGCTGTTGTTAATGGAAAAGGAAGCACAAAAGCATATTAAAACCCGTAAATTCCCAAATCTATTTAGCACTTCTAAGTTACAAGCCTTGCTGCGCTGGGCAGAACAGGTAACAGATGGATCTGAAGATAATTTTAAACCCGTGGGTAAACGTGCAGCTGCCATCGCCATCGCCATTGCCATCGCCAACCCCATCGCCTATGCCAACGCCATCGCCTACGCCAACGCCAACGTCTACGCCAACGCCAACGTCTACGCCAACGCCATCGCCAACGCCAACGCCATCACCATCGCCAACGCCAACGCCATCGCCAACGCCAACGTCATCGCCAAAGCCATCGTCATCGCCAAAGCCAACGTCTACACCAACGCCAACGCCAAACTTATCGATAAGTTTATCAACCTAGCTACAGAGCTAGATCAAATAAAAATTTTCAAAGCTGTAAACTTTATAGTGCTAATTGCCCGACTCAGAGAACTCAAAGCTCAAATTCTTGATCGTAAACAACCTCAGGAAGTGCGCCTAGTATTTTTTTACCACATTATACAGACTTGGCTCAATGCTTTTAATCTCACCCCAGAAATGGTCAATTTATCTAACGAAGAATTGCAGGCACTGGACAATTATCTCTACGCCAATTACCTGATTATCCAGTGCAAACAAGCAGCGGTGCGGGTGTCACCCCAAACTTGGGAAGGAATTGAAGCGCGGATGTTATTGCTTCCAGACGGTTGAGCAACAATAAGGTAATGAAATATAGCTAGATAAACACTCTATGAGTTCATTAAAACAGGCTCAAGACAAAAAAACTCAAACCTTTACAGCAATTCTGCATTGGGAAGAAGATGTTTATGTAGCTGAATGTCCAGAGGTGGGAACTGCTAGTCAGGGAGAGACGATAGAAGAAGCGATCGCCAATTTGCGCGAAGCAACTAAACTATATTTAGACGAGTTCCCCCTTTCGGAAACCGCATTTTAGTCTTTGAACCTCATTAATCAGTATCAGAAGTAGATGAAAGAGTCTCTGAGGGAGATGAAAGAGTCTTTTAGGTAGATGAACGAGTCTTTGAGGGAGATGAACGAGTCTTTGGGGGAGATGAACGAGTCTTTTAGGTAGATGAACGAGTCTTTTAGGTAGATGAACGAGTCTTTTAGGGAGATAAACGAGTCTTTGGGGGAGATAAACGAGTCTTTTAGGGAGATGAACGAGTCTTTTAGGGAGATGAACGAGTATCTGAACTGGATTAATCCGTCTTTAGTTTTTATTTTCTCACCAAATCTCAAAGCGATCGCACTTCGCAAAGACGTACTCTAACAAAATTTCTACCTTACAGTAGTTAAGATTGATTTATAAGCATACAATTACTGAAAAGTCAATATAAAAAGCTTGAGCGGGTGCGATCGCTCTAATACTTATAATTTTATTTTTTGAAGGCTAGCCAACCACCAACCCAAAGTCCCGTATAAAAACGCATCGTTTTCTCAAAACCAGCTTGCTCAAGTAAATTCAAAATGCTGGTTTCTGGTAAGGGATATACACCTTGGTCAACTCCTGTTAAAAGTTCTTGCTGCTTTTGCGGTGGCAGTCCCATTGCATTCCAATAGGCATGTAGTATGGGCATTAATTCTTTGAATTCCTTTCCTTGCTTTTCCCCGAATATATCCACAAGTACAAAAGGGGCAGAAGGATGAAGACGTTGAGCAATGCTTTGCAAAAACTCTAATTTACCTGATGGTGGAATAAAATGCATCACTAGAATGCTAGTTGCAGCATTATACAGGATATCTGTGGGTAAGGAGTGCGTGTAGCCCTGGATCAACTTCACTCGCTGGGAAAGTTGATGATGAGACATTTTTTCTTTTGCGATCGCTTGCATCTTTTCTGAAGGGTCAATTCCCAGAAAATGCCATTGCGGACAAGCTTTACCTAAGAGTGTTAGTTCCATTCCTGTACCCGATCCTACCACGAGCAAGTCGGCACTTTCGGGTAAATAAGCCTGCAAACACGCCAAAACCATTGTATGCATTGCTTCATAGCCTGGTAGCGCTAACTGAGCAGTGCGATCGTATTCATCGGCACTAATCGGTGCATTGTTGTCAAAATCTATTGGTTGAGACATATCTCATTCGTTCCTGTTGTTTTGACCGTTGTTTCCAAAAAAAAATCATTGTTTAATATTAAACAATTGTTAAAAATGAAAATACACTTGCCACAGTATTTTTTCTGATAAACAAGGTGAGCAAGGCAACGAGAGTAATATACCAGTAGCTTTTAACAAGATGGACACTATTAAGTACACGCTTACAGAAGACCAGATGCCTGAGTCCTGGTATAATATTCAGGCAGATTTGCCCACCCCCATACCACCAGTGCTACACCCTGGTACGGGTCAACCAATTACACCAAAAGACTTAGAACCCCTTTTTCCAATGCAGCTGATTGAGCAGGAGGTAAGCCAACAACGTTGGATTGAGATTCCTGACCAAGTGCAATCAATCTACCGTCAATGGCGACCAACTCCACTTTACCGTGCCAGACGCCTAGAAAAAGCTCTTGATACTCCTGCCAAAATTTACTACAAATATGAGGGAGTAAGTCCTGCTGGCAGCCATAAACCAAACACCGCTATTCCTCAAGCTTATTACAATAAAATTGCCGGAGTCAAACGCCTAATTACTGAAACTGGTGCAGGACAATGGGGTTCGTCCCTCTCCTTGGCTGGTGCTTTTTTTGGTTTAGAGGTAGTGGTTTATATGGTAAAAGTCAGCTATCATCAAAAACCCTACCGTCGTGCTTTTATGGAATCCTATGGAGCGCGGGTAATAGCTAGTCCCAGCAACGAAACCCAAGCGGGACGCAACATTCTTAAAGAATATCCTGACAGCAATGGCAGTTTGGGCATTGCTATCAGCGAAGCGGTTGAAGTCGCAGTACAAGATGAGCAAACTAAATATGCTTTAGGTAGTGTGCTGAATCATGTGCTACTGCATCAGACTGTAATTGGTCTTGAAGCACTAGCACAGTTGGAAATGGCAGGTGATTATCCTGATATTATTGTCGGCTGTACGGGTGGTGGTAGTAACTTCGCTGGCATTGCTTTTCCTTTTATGCGTGCAAAGTTAAAAGGCGATCGCGATATCAAATTTGTCGCAGTCGAACCAGCAGCTTGCCCGACACTCACTAAAGGCAAATATACTTATGACTTTGGCGATACCGCACATCTGACTCCTTTAGTGAAGATGCACACTCTCGGTAGCTCGTTTGTACCCCAAGGCTTCCATGCAGGCGGGTTACGGTATCATGGCATGGCACCGCTTTTGAGTCACGTTATCGATTTAGGTTTGATTGAGGCAAAAGCTTATGGACAACTTGACTGTTTTGCTGCTGGTCTTACCTTTGCCCGCGCTGAAGGGATTTTGCCTGCTCCTGAAGCCAACCATGCAGTGAAGGGTGCAATTGATGAGGCATTGCGCTGCAAAGAAGAAGGTGCTAGCAAGACCATTTTATTTAACTTGTGCGGTCATGGTCACTTTGATATGCAGGCTTACATGGATTATCAAGCCGGGTTGTTACGCGATACTGAGTATAGCAGCGATGAAATAGCAATGGCGCTGGCTGGGTTGCCTGTAATTAGTCAACTGTGAACTATTAGCAGTGAGTGCTTCATCACACGCTAAGACGCACTGTCACAAAATCTCTACAACAGTGCGATCGCCATCACCTAAATTTTAAATTGCTAAACGCAAACAAGGACACTTTTCCAGAAACCCAGATGCTGAACAAAAAGCATCTGGGTTATCAATATGCGTTGGCGTAGGGCGAATAATACCAGCAAATAAGTCATCTAAGCCGTAGGGGGTGAAAAATTGCCATTTTCCCTCTACATCTACCTTCACGCCTACAGCAGTGGCTGTGTGGAGCCAATTTGCAATGCCATCTTCTGTGCTGCTAAAGGTTTGGCGACCATTACGCCAACGAGCGAAACTAGCTTGATTTTTGACATCAAATTTGTAGTCAGGAAATTGATTTGTCAAAGTTGTTTTTGCTGCTAATTCTTGAGAACGATTTCCTTGTTCATCAAAGAAGGCAATATCAAAGTCGTTGATAATTAACTTACATTCTTCGCCGAAAATATAACGCCAAACAGTATTTCGCACTGCACCTCCTGCTAACCACCAGTTGGGCAGGTTGATTTGAGCGAACTCCCCAAGGGAGAGCTTCGCTAACGCACTCAGTACCATACCAACAGGCGAATCACCCAAAATTATCTGTAAGCGTGTGTTACCGTCCATTTCAAATTTATGTGAATGTAGTAAGCGCTTCAGCGCTTACTACAAGTTAAGCAGGTAGTTTTGCTTTACTTTGACTTTAGTAACTTCTTCGGGGGCTAAAAATTGCCTAATATAAAGCGCTGAAGCGCTTACTACGTGTTAAGCAGGTAGTTTTGGTTGATTAGGATTAACAACAACTTTTTCCGGGGCTAAAAATTCCCGAATCAGTCTGGCTATGGCTTTTTGGACTAAGAGACTGGTAACTTGCTGACCCAAACGCTGCACCCCTGGATTTACCACCAACTGAGCAAGTTGGGGAACAAGCTGTCCTGCATCAAAGCCACGGGTTTCTTGGAGAATATTAAAGATACGTTTGATATGCTCTAAGGTTTGTTGCTGTTCAACTGATGCTGAGGGAGTTTCGTTGATTGCTGTCAAACCTACCCGTTCCCGCAGCAAATATGTAAAATTATGCAAAGCGTTTTTACCTAAAGCATCGACTCCTTTGACAACTTCATCGACTACCCGATTGCGAATAAAAGCGCCTCTTTCGGAAGATAGAAATTCCAATCCTTGATTCAAAACCACATTTAAGTCGTAATCTTGATTGTTACGGGCATTTTTTAACAAGTTTTCCAAACGGTTCCAGCGGAATGTACCTTCTTTGAACAGCAAATCTTGCAAAGATGCTCTTAATTGCGGTGCTGGGTCGGTTAATAAGCGTTTGGAAACGTAAGGATAAGCTTCGCTGAGGACTTTGAAGTTTGGATCTATATAGATAGCAATGCCTTCGAGCGTTACCAATGAACGGATAATTAAAGCGTAGTAGGGTGGAACGCGGAAGGGATACTCATACATCAAAGCTGATAATTCATCGGTGATACTTTTGATGTTGAGGTCAGCAACGCTAGCACCTGCGGCATCGGCAAATACTCTGGCAAAAGCGGGAATAATGGGGGTTAAGTCAGTTTCTGGTGATAAAAAATCTAACTTGACGTAATCTTTGGCTAAACCTTCAAAATCGCGGTTGACAACGTGAACGATCGCCTCAATTAAACCATATCTTTGCAACGGTTGAATCTCGCTCATCATCCCAAAGTCGAGATAAGCTAGTTTACCATCGGTTGTGGCTAACAAGTTACCTGGGTGCGGGTCAGCGTGGAAAAATCCATGTTCTAACAATTGTCGCAAAGAACACTGCACACCAACTTCTATTAAATAACGAGCATCGATGCCTTGAGCGTTAAGTTCTGCTGTGTTGGTTAACTTCGTGCCATTAATCCACTCCATCGTCAAAACGCGACGATTCGTATATTCCCAGTAAATATTCGGTACATAAACGTCTTTCATGTGACCGTATAACTGAAAAAATCGCTCCGCGTTTTGTCCTTCGTGGATGTAGTCCATCTCTTCAAAGATGCGATCGCCTAATTCATCCAGAATTCCTACCAGGTCGCTTCGCACCTTTTTAAAGGTTCTCTGTGCCCACCCCGCAAGGCGACGTAAAATATACAAGTCAATTGTTATACCTGCGCGTAAGTCGGGACGTTGGACTTTAACAGCAACTTCCTCACCAGTACTTTTCAACTTACCTTTGTAAACTTGTCCCAAAGAAGCCGCTGCAATTGGCTGGGGGGAAAGTTCCGAGTAAATCTCTTCTGGAAGCGCACCTAATTCTTCTTGAATAAATTGATAGGCAATTTCATTGGCAAAAGCCGGTAATTGGTCTTGTAGCCGAGTTAATTCTTCTAAGTATACAGGCGGAACCAAATCCGGTCTGGTGGATAAAGCTTGCCCAATTTTAATGTAAGCGGGTCCCAATCCTGTCAGCAATTCTCGCAACTGACTCGCACGACGTCGATCATTTTTGACGACAACTCCCCGTTTGCTGTCCAACCACAAGCCAAAAGCAAAGGATAAACTTGGTGTCAAAACTGTGAAAATACGCCGCAAAACTTGCAGGGGTCTTTTTTTATAATACGCGACGAGGGCGATCGGCTCATAACGCAATTCTGGTTTGTGTTCTGGTGCGATCGCTATCTGAGGTACGCTTGGTGTCACCACAGGAACTAGCACATTATTCTCAGACACCACTTCAACATCAATCGGTCGGTCAGTTGGAAAAATTGTCTTAGCACTCATGAAGTTAACCACCGCGTCGATACGTCCACGTTAAGTATTGTAACAATTTATTACAGGCGATCATTAGGGAAATAGGCTTTGATTTACATTGTCAATTCACATCAAAGTCAAATTAAACTAAGTAGGTGGGCAGAAATAAACGTAACTTGCTCTTCCCTCATCCCTAATGCCCTTCTATTTAGTGTCTCTTAATTTAAAAATTCCGGCGTCTGCCTTAACGGAGAAATTGACTTCATGTTGCTCTGCCTCAGAATAGAAAATTTTGCCCTGGTTGACCAATTAGAATTAGACTTTGGCGCCGGACTGAATGTGTTAACAGGTGAAACTGGCGCGGGAAAGTCGATTATCCTAGATGCAATTGATGCGGCTTTGGGTGGTAAAGTCTCTAGTCGGCTGATTCGCACTGGTACAAGTCGAGCGATGGTAGAGGCTACTTTCACGTCTAATTCTGCCTTCGCAGCTTGGTTGAGCGAACAAGAAATTGATTCAATAGATGATAATTGTGTAGTTATTAGCCGAGAAATCACCGCGACAACAGGAAATATCCGCAGCCGATCGCGTGTGAATGGAGTTTTGGTAAATCGACAATTAATGACGGGGTTGCGCGATCGCCTGGTGGAAATCACCGCTCAAGGTCAAACTGTACAAGTAGGACAATCTGCTCAAGTACGGGACTGGTTGGATCTTTACGGTGGGGAAAAGTTGATGCAACAGCGTCAAGTTGTGACTAGCGCCTTTACAGCTTACCAAATCGCGCATCAACAAACCGAAAAACGTCGCACTTCTGAACGGGAACGTTTACAACAATTTGATTTACTAACTTATCAAGTTCAAGAATTAGGAACAGCAAATTTGTGCGAACCTAATGAATTAGAACAGTTAGAACAAGAACATCAGCGCTTGAATCATGTAGTTGAGCTGCAACAAATGAGCTACAAAGTTTATCAAGCGTTGTATCAAAACGATAACGAAGCTCCAGCGGTAGGCGATTTACTTGGAGACAGCGAAACAGTATTAAATGACATGGTAGAATACGATTCGCAGTTACAATCGCTGTTAGATTTGGTGAGAGATGCTCAAACTGCGGTGGTAGAAGTAGCGCGACAAATTAACGCTTATGGTGATTCGTTAGAAGCAGATCCGCAGCGATTGGAAGAAGTAGAAGAGCGAATTCGCGAGCTTAAGCAAATTTGCCGCAAATATGGACCGACACTTACAGAAGCGATCGCTTACTATCAGCGCATTCAATCAGAATTAGCAGAACTTAACGACGGTGAACAATCTATCGAAAGTTTGGAACAGCAAGAAAAAATTTGTTTAGAAAAGCTTACCCAAGTTTCTGGGCAATTAACTGATTTACGTCGCACAGCAGCAGCAGCTTTAGAATCACGATTGCTCAAAGAACTCAAGCCTTTAGCGATGGAAAAGGTAAAGTTTAAAGTTGAGATAGTGTTGACTACTCCCACCGCAGTGGGAGCGGACAAAATCACCTTTATGTTTAGTTCAAATCCCGGAGAACCGCTACAACCTTTAACCGAAATCGCTTCCGGTGGAGAAATGAGTCGTTTTTTATTAGCGCTGAAATCTTGTTTTTCTCTCGCTGATAGTGCCGGAACAATGGTATTTGATGAAATTGATGTTGGGGTTTCTGGCAGAGTTGCACAAGCGATCGCCGAAAAATTACATCAACTCAGTCAACACCAGCAAGTATTGTGTGTTACCCACCAACCCTTAGTAGCCGCAATGGCAGACCGTCATTTTCGCGTCGATAAGCAAACTATAAACAATGATAATAGCGAAGTGCGTACAGTGGTCCGCGTTACCAGCCTAAATAATATTACCACCCGTCGCGACGAACTCGCACAGCTAGCCGGTGGTAAATCAGCAAATGATGCGATCGCTTTTGCCGAATCTCTCTTATTACAAGCTGCTAACCACCGAAGAGGAGTGGGGACAAGGGGACAAGGAGACAAGGGGGACAAGGGAGCAGGGGAGGCAGGAAAGACAAGAGGGAATCTTAACTATTGACTCTCGACTCCTATCTCCTATCTCCTGACTCCTGACTCCTGACTCCCGACTCCTGTTCTATTAAAAATTAGGAATAACGGGAAGCTTAGATTTTTCCGCTTGCAATATACTTTGAGTTAGATTACGAGCGTCTACAGCTTCCTTGTAATCCGGCTTAAATTTAATCGCTTGTTCATATGATGCTAGTGCATCTTGATATCGTTTCAAATTGTATAACGCATTGCCTCGACTATACCAAGTATCGTAAGCATCTGCTTTGTAACGAACGGCTCTATTATAAGATGCGATCGCTTCTTCGTATTTCTTTAAATTAAATAGCGAATTTCCCAGATTGTACCAAACTTGATAATCGTTGCGTTTAATTTCTATCGCTTTCTTATAAGATGTAATAGCATCATCATAACGTTGCATTTTATGTAGTGCCCAACCGCGATTAAACCACGCTTGATAAATGTTACGATTGTATTTAATAACTTGATTGAAAGATTCAATAGCTTCTAAATAACGTTGCAAGTTAATCAGCATATTGCCTCTAGACAACCAAGCTTGATAATAATTATCTTTATATTGCACAGCTTTATCATAAGCTGCAAACGCATCTTGATAGCGTTGTAAATTCACGAGCGCATTGCCCCGATTGTACCAAGCTAAACAGTAATCTGGTTTGAATTCTACAGCTTTATCGAATGCAGTAATTGCCTCTTCATATCGTTTTAAATTTGACAACGCCAAGCCTTTATTATACCAAGCTTCGTAATAATCTGCTTTGATTTCAATCGCTTTCTCATAAGCTTTAATAGCTTTGTCGGATTGTCTTAAATTACTTAAAGACTCACCTTTAGCATTCCAGACATCTGAGTGATTGTTTTCTAATTCTAAAGCTTTATCAAAAGAAGCGATCGCTTCACTATAGCGCTGCAACTTTTCCAAAACAAAACCTCGTCCACTCCAAGCTGACAAATAATCAGGTTGAATTTGAATTGCTTTATCGTATGCTGTCAAAGCTTCTTTATATTGCTTTAACTCATACAGAGTTTTACCTTGACCATTCCAGCCTTGAGCATATTTTGGTTTAAGATCAATTGCTTTTTCATACACTACTAAAGCATCTTTATACCGTTGTAACTCATAAAGAGTATTTGCTTGCTTATACAATTCAATCGCATTATTAGAATTAATTTTATGAATAATTGCTAAAGAACCCACAATACTTACCCCAATCAAACTTAATCCGATTAAAATTTTTAATAATAAACTTTTTTCTTTTTCTTGAACTTTAAGGATTTGATTTTTTATCGGCGAAAAAGCTAATGTAATAGTTTTAGTTTGTGGCTTATTTAAATCTTTCAATGCTTGTAATGCTAAGGTTGCCGAAGCATAGCGCTGTCGAAAGTCATAGCGCACCATTTTCTCGATATAATTTGCTAAATCTGGTAAAATTACCGAATTATCATTTTCCCAGATAAGTTCATTTGTTTCCGCATCTTTTTCAATTTGGTTAGCTGATAAACCTGTGAGTGCTTGAATAGCAATTATCCCCAAAGCATAAATATCACTACTATATTTTGGATTACCTTGAGCTTGTTCACCAGGGGTATATCCTGGAGTTCCGATAGCAACAGTAGATTTGGTTTTCAGTTGCGGATTAATTACTTGGGTAGTAATTTCTTTAACTGCTCCAAAGTCGATTAAAATTAACTTATTATCTAGCTTTCGTCTGAGTATATTTCGCGGATTTACATCGCGGTGAATAACCTTTTGTTGATGGACAAACTCTAATATTTCTAAGATTTCTTGTAAAAGAGAAATAACTTCCGCTTGAGTGATTTTTTGTGATGTTAACTCTTGACTAAGGTCATGACCTTCGATAAATTCTTGAACGAGATAAAATTCTTCATTTTCCTCAAAGTAAGCCAAAAGTTGGGGAATGCGATCGTGAGTACCCAACTTATACAGAACTTGAGCTTCCGTATCGAATAAACGTCTAGCTGTTTGCAAAGATACCGGGTCATTTGACTGAGGTTTGAGTTTTTTGACAACACATTGAGGTAAACCTGGTAATTGAGTATCACAAGCAACAAAAGTTTCCCCAAATCCACCACCTCCCAAATGTCTAATAATTTGGTATCGTCCAACAAGTGTGTTTCCCAGCATTTGCCTTGCCATAAGTTCGAGTGCGATAATATCTGATTCCAATCTTGCCACAGGCAAACCGGATGAAGGGATGGGGAGGAGTGGGGGGAGACAGGGGGATGGGGGAGACAAGGAGACAGGCAGAGGGGGAGAAAAGGGGATGGGGGAGAAATATTAATCTTAAATCTAAAATCCAAAATCTAAAATCTAAAATCCAAAATTCAGATGATTCCTATTAGTGATAACATTTATACGCGCAGAAAGCCGATTGTTAATTACTGGCTGATTGGCATTAACATTGCCCTATTCTTATGGGAATTAAAATTAGAACTGACTGGTGAATTGAGCTACTTTATCAGCAATTGGGGCGTGATTCCGGCACAAATTAGTGAGGCGGCTGCACAAGCGTTAAATGGCAATCCAGCAGCTTGGATAATAGTAGTGCTGCGTTCAACACTGCTACCAAGTATGTTTCTACACGGCAGTTTTAGTCAAATATTAGGCAATCTACTATTTTTGTGGGTTTTTGGTAAAACCGTAGAAAATATTTTCGGGGCTAGACGCTATCTAGGATTTTACCTGGCTTCAGGTATATTGACTGGGGTGATACAAATTATCGCCCAACCGAGTTTGAGCGTATCATTGATTGGGGCGAATGGTGCGATCGCATCCGTTTTAGGCGCATATCTGGTAAAATTTCCCAAAGCGAAAATCGACTCAGTTTTACCGCTAGTGATTGTCTATATCCCCGTTCAAATACGAGCAATTTTCTATTTATTTTGGTGGTTTGCCCAACAAGTTTTTTACGGCATTGGTAGTTTAAACATCCCCACCAGCATTAATCAACCTAGCATTGCCTACTGGGTACATGGGGTAGGATTTTTGATTGGTGCAGCTTACATGCGAATACTACAACGACGTTAATATATTTATATTGTAGAGACGTTCCGCCGGAACGTCTCTACCAGGGTTGCAATGTTTTTATTATTGCTAATTAAACGGACATGATTTTCATCGCTTAATACAAGACATCCCATTACCTTCGACGCCGAAATTTTCTTACCTGCTTCTTCAGGTAGCCCAAAGTGAAGTATTGTCGATAGCGTTGTGCGACTTCTTTACCCACGAGCAGCAGACCCAACCAAAACAAAATTTCTGCAAGAACCAGCAACAGAGGAACAGAAGCCGCTTTTTGGGCAACTGAAAGGGGTAAAAATGGCACAACGAAAGGAATTGCGACCCACGGCAAAAATGACAGGATCATTAAAATTAAACCCAGTCTCTGCATATTTCCTGATTGTCACAGATTTTGATTTTAGCGTTGTTGAATTATAAAAAACTCCACCATGAGAGTTAATTTTATTGAGATTCTCAAAGGTAATTGAGATTTAGTTTAAGCGATCGCTCCAATACTTATCTATTTCACTAATTCTTCATCCCGGTTGTCGCAATACCCCGAATAAACTGACGCTGCCCAATTAAAAATAATACCATCACAGGTATCGTAGCGATCGCCACTGCCGCCATCATCAAAGACCAATTATTCGTAAATTGCTCTTGAAACTCAGCCAAAGCAAGTTGCACCGTTCTTAATTCCGGACGCGTCGTAAACACCAAAGGCTTAAATAAATCGTTCCATTCACCGATAAACGTGAACAAAAACAATGTTACCAAAGCCGGACGCGCTAAAGGTAACATCACCCGCCACAAAATTTGTAATCGGTTTGCCCCATCTATGGCTGCTGCTTCTTCCAACTCTACCGGAATTGTTTGGAAATACTGACGTAACAAAAAAATTCCAAAGCCATTAACCGCAGTCGGTAAAATCAATGCCCCGTAAGTGTTTATCAGGTGTCCCCACTTCAAAACCAAAAAAATCGGAATCACCAATAACTGAAACGGTATCACCAACGTCGCCAAAATAATTAGCAGCAATGCTTGCTTACCCCGAAATTTTAACCGCGCTAAAGCGTAACCTGCCAGCGCCGAAGTCACAATCTGAAACGCCGTTACAGCTACTGCCACCAAGGTAGAATTAGCAAACGCTAGCAAAAAATTACCTCGTTGCCAAGCATCGCGATAATTTGCGAAAGATAACTTATTGGGTAAAATTTCCACAGATGCACCAGAAGGAGCAAAGGAGGTAATAAACACAACCAGTAGTGGCAAAACAACGATAAATGCCCCGAAGATAAGCACTCCCAGGCTGAAAAAATCGGTATATTGAAAATTCCCACTTTGTTTTGACATAAATTTTGCTTAAAGCATTTGTTTCTCTACCAGTAGAGCATCGCGCTATAGAACCGCTAATCTATAACATAGTAAGTTGTTAAGTTAAATTAAATCACGGCAACTATTACCCTGAAAGATCGGGTCTACTCAACTCTGGTATTAATTAGATTCACATTTACAGGAGCGTTCATTCCATGCAGCTTGCAGCCGAATCGGAAATTGATTTTCAAAGCGAAATTTACAAAGATGCTTACAGCCGCATTAATGCAATTGTCATTGAAGGGGAACAGGAAGCATACGAAAATTACATTAAACTGGCTGAAATGCTGCCAGAAAGTAAGGATGAACTAATCCGCTTATCTAAGATGGAAAGCCGCCACAAGAAAGGATTTGAAGCTTGTGGACGCAATCTCCAGGTGACACCGGATCTGCAATTTGCTCGCGAGTTTTTCTCTCCCTTGCACCAAAATTTCCAAAATGGAGCAGCCGAAGGTAAAGTTGTTACTTGCCTGCTGATTCAATCTTTGATTATTGAATGTTTTGCGATCGCCGCATACAACATCTACATCCCCGTCGCTGATGACTTTGCACGTAAAATCACTGAAGGCGTGGTAAAAGAGGAATACAGTCATCTAAACTTTGGTGAAGTTTGGTTGAAAGAAAACTTTACCCAATCCAAAGCCGAACTAGAAGACGCAAATCGCCAAAACCTGCCCATCGTGTGGAGAATGCTCAATAAAGTTGAGAAAGATGCCCACACCTTGGCAATGGAAAAAGAAGCTTTGGTAGAAGACTTCATGATTCAATACGGAGAAGCTTTAAGCAACATCGGTTTTACCACTCGCGACATTATGCGGATGTCAGCCTACGGACTCACAGCCGCTTAATTATTGCCCAGAAGACAAGGAGACAAGGGGACAAGGAGACAAGGGGGACAAGGGAGACAAGGGGGACAAGGGAGACAAGGGAGACAAGGGGAATAACTCTTCTTTCCCCCCATCCCCTTATCCCCCCCTCTCCCCCTCTCGCCATCCCCCCATCCCCCTGACTCCCTGACTCCCCACTCCCCATCCATTCCACGCTTTCGACGAAGCACACGTTTAATAACACTACATGTTTGGTCTAATCGGACATCTCACTAGTTTGGAACACGCGCAAGCGGTAGCTAAAGAATTGGGCTACCCAGAATATGCCGATCAAGGTTTAGATTTTTGGTGCAGCGCCCCGCCGCAAATTGTTGATACTATTACTGTTACCAGTGTTACTGGGCAAAAAATTGAAGGACGCTATGTAGAATCTTGCTTTTTGCCGGAAATGCTAGCAACTCGACGCATCAAAGCAGCAACACGCAAAATTCTTAATGCTATGTCTCATGCCCAAAAGCATGGCATAAATATTACGGCTTTGGGTGGGTTTTCCTCAATTATTTTTGAAAATTTTAACTTGGAGCAGTTTCGGCAAGTCCGCAACATTAAACTAGAGTTTGAACGCTTCACTACAGGGAATACTCACACTGCCTATATTATTTGTCGGCAGGTAGAGCAAGCCTCAAAGCAATTGGGAATTGAACTAAATAACGCGACTGTTGCTGTCTGCGGTGCCACCGGAGATATTGGTAGTGCTGTCTGCCGCTGGCTAGATGCAAGAACTGATGTTAAAGAACTTTTGCTCATAGCGCGTAACCAAGAACGCCTCAAAGAGTTGCAAGATGAATTGGGACGCGGCAAAATCATGTCTTTGGATGAAGCACTACCACAAGCTGATATAGTAGTTTGGGTTGCGAGTATGCCCAAAGGCGTGGAAATTGACCCCACTGTATTGAAGCAGCCCTGTTTGCTGATTGATGGAGGCTATCCGAAAAACCTCGGCATGAAAATTCAGCATCCCGGTGTGCATGTCTTAAATGGTGGCATTGTCGAACATTCTCTAGATATTGACTGGAAAATTATGAACATAGTCAATATGGATGTTCCCGCAAGGCAGTTATTTGCTTGCTTCGCCGAATCAATGCTGCTCGAATTTGAGAAGTTATATACGAACTTTTCTTGGGGGCGCAATCAGATTACGGTAGAAAAAATGGAGCAGATTGGTCTAGTGTCAGTCAAACACGGATTTAGACCGCTGCTAGTCTAGGGAATGGGGAATGGGGAATGGGGAATGGGGAATGGGGAATGGAGAAGAAATAATTCCCTATCTTTGAAACTCTATTCCCTACTCCCTACTCCCTACCTCCCACTCCCCCCTGCCTATTCCCTACTCCCTAAGTTATGGCTACTATTGAGCGCAAACCGCTGTTGTTGGATTTTGAAAAGCCTCTAGCAGAACTTGCTAACCGAATTGAGCAGATTCGTCTACTTGCTGAAGAAAATGGCGTCGATGTTAAGAGCGAAATTCGTAAATTAGAAGCTCGTTCTATGGAACTGCGTGAGGAAATTTTTAGTAGTTTATCGCCGTCTCAGCGGCTGCAAGTGGCTCGTCATCCGCGCCGCCCTAGTACTCTTGATTACATTCAGGCAATCAGTGATGAATGGATGGAGTTACATGGCGATCGCTGTGGTTCTGACGATCCGGCTTTAGTTGGTGGTGTGGGTCGCTTGAGTGGAATGCCGGTTGTCATGTTGGGTCATCAAAAAGGACGCGATACTAAAGATAATATTGCCCGTAACTTTGGGATGGCAACCCCTGGCGGTTATCGCAAAGCAATGCGCTTGATGGATCATGCAAACCGATTCGGGATGCCGATTTTATGCTTTATTGACACCCCAGGAGCTTTGCCGACAGTAATCGCCGAACGACAAGGTGCAGGAGAAGCGATCGCCTACAATTTACGAGAAATGTTTTGTTTAGATGTGCCAATTATCTGCACAGTCATCGGTGAAGGTGGTTCCGGTGGTGCCCTCGGTATTGGTGTAGGCGATCGCCTAATGATGTTTGAACACTCTGTTTATACCGTAATCACTCCCGAAGCCTGCGCCGCCATTTTATGGAAAGATGCCAGCAAAGCTCCTCAAGCTGCCGCTGTCTTAAAAATGACATCACATGATCTCAAGGGTTTGGGAATTATCGACCAGATATTACCTGAACCCATCGGTGGCGCTCATTCCGACCCCCTCAAAGCCGTTAATACTCTCAAACAAGCTCTGCTGGACAATTTGGAAGAACTTTACCGCTTAACTCCTGCCGAACGGCGTCAATTGCGTTATGAAAAATTCCGCAAAATTGGTGTTTTTACGGAAGTTTCCCATTCATAAAGCTATGAGCTAATTGATTCGTTTTGCAGCAATGCTATAATTACCTGTGGTATGTAAAGATTTTTAACAATCTTCAACAGCCATAGGTATTCGCATTTTTGGTGTTTTAACGACTAACTAGTCAGTTTTCACTCCGGACAAAGAATTTCGGTAGCGAAAGCTGTATAGTCTTCCTTTGGAAAACCTAAAACTGAAAACATACCTATCTTGGCAATGCAATACAGCAGTTGTTGAGGAAAATTTATCAGACTTTCAGGATTGTTTAATGTATTCAAAGCGAAAGTTTTAAATAATTAGGTGGCGGTGCAGTTTGCGAACCACCAAAAAATTTGGAGATAGCATGAGTTTTACCCAGAAACGACGCGCTCTAATTACTGGAGCGAGCAGTGGAATTGGCAAAGCAACAGCATTAGCATTTGCGAAAGCGGGGATAGATGTCGCTTTGGTAAGCCGTTCTGTTGAGAAATTAGAGGCAGTAGCAGTAGCAGCAAGACACGCAGAGGTGACAGCGAAAGCTTATACTGTGGATCTAGCAAATGTTGCCCAAGTACAAGAGTCGATGCTCTCTATCGCCCGTGACTTTGGTGACATAGACATTCTGGTAAATAATGCTGGCATGGCATACACAGCCACCTTAAGTGAAACTCCTTTAGCTGACTGGCAGCAGGTAATTGACTTAAATCTTACCAGCGTGTTTCAGTGCATTCTGGGGATTTTACCTTCAATGCGCGATCGCGGGCACGGCACAATCATCAATGTTGCCTCTATTGCCGGCAAGCAAGCCTTTGCCAGTTGGGGAGCATACAGCGTCAGCAAAGCTGGTTTGATATCTCTTTCTCAAGCTTTAGCACAAGAAGAACGCGCTTACGGCATTCGCGTCACAGCTATTTGTCCAGGTGCTGTCAACACCGAACTCTGGGACACAGAAACCGTCCGCGTCAAACTTGACCGCACAAATATGTTAACCCCAGAAATCGTTGCTCAATCGATTCTTCACACCGCACTGTTACCACAACAGGCAGTTGTTGACGAATTGATTTTAATGCCCAGCACAGGCGTTTTGTAAGCGCATTAGGAGTTATGAATTAAAAGTTAGAAGTTAGGAATTAGGAATTAAGAGTTAGTTAAACACTCATAACTCATAACTCATAACTCATAACCCATAACCCATAACCCATAACCTACAACAAATTTAACTTTAATAAAGACTAACCTTTTATGACTACTGCTCGTTCCAACGGTTCCAATGCCTCTCAATCTCCCTTAATTCCGGACTTGTCAGAAGTCATCAATCCCAGACCTGATCGCAATACCCGCGACGGACATGAACCTGATTTGCACGAACCTTTAGAGGAACACATGGAGCAAATGAAGGATGCCGTGCGGTCAATTCTGGTGGGTGTCGGAGAAGATCCCGAACGCGAGGGACTTTTGAAAACACCCAAACGCGTAGCAGAAGCAATGCGGTTTCTTACCAGCGGATACAACCAATCTCTAGAAGACCTCCTGAATGATGCCATCTTTGATGAAGGGCATAATGAGATGGTGTTAGTTCGGGATATTAATTTCTTTAGCTTGTGCGAACACCACATGCTGCCGTTTATGGGTAGAGCGCATGTTGCTTATATCCCCAACCAAAAAGTAGTAGGATTGAGTAAGCTTGCTCGCCTTGTCGAAATGTATTCCCGTCGCTTGCAAGTACAAGAAAGACTAACTCGCCAAATCGCCGAAGCCGTTCAAACTATTTTAGAACCTCAAGGTGTTGCCGTTGTCATGGAAGCTAGCCATATGTGCATGGCAATGCGGGGTGTGCAAAAACCCGGTTCTTCGACTGTCACCAGTGCGATGGTCGGTGTGTTCCAAGAAGATCACAAAACCCGCCAAGAATTCTTTAACTTAATTCGCCATCAAACAGCGTTTTTTTAAGGTTAGGGGGTTAGGAGTTAGTTGATAGTGGTTAGGGGTCAATTGTTCCATCATTGATTAACTACTAACCACTCTCCCACTAACTACTAACTATTAACCACTAAGCTTTACCCATCATGAATCAATGACTCTAATTACTTTGTCAGTATAGAGGTTGCCGTTTGGTAACTTGATAATTAGCTGATTTTTATTTAAGTCAAGGGTGTAAGTATACTCACCATTATTAGCAAGATATACATTCTTTGCCTTGTTATAAGACACGGGAATAACTAAGCGATCGCCTGTTTTCTTAGTTCTTCCAACATAAAAGCTACCTTTATTTGTGTAGCAGATACCTACATAATAATTTTTGGTTTCCACAGAGAAACCTTCTGATATATCATTGACACAATCGTTCAGAGCAGCTATCTGAACAGCTTGAGGTCTAGTTGAAGCCGAAACTACTGTTGGTAAAGAAAGCAACGGTATCAAGCACAGCAATGCACCTGCACTAAACAAGCCTAGCTTTAACATATATTGGCGATTATAATTAGATTTCATAGCAGTTATTTTTACTTTCCTATAAGGCATTGATAGCAGGCGATTAAATCACCCTCTAATTCTAGACTTCCCAAAAAGTAAGGACTGTTCCACAAACAGCGAAAAAATATTGTAGTCAGCGCTTCAGCGCTGAAGTAGGCAGTTTAGTGCCTACTACGAAATAAGCTTACCCATCCAATTGTGTTTTCGCTCGCAGTCGCGCAAACAACTCCGCTACCTTGTCTAAATCTTTATCACCAGGAGCGCGTTCCACACCGCTGGATAAATCTATACCACTAGGATTAACTTGATTTAGAGCCTCGACAATATTATCTGGTGTTAGCCCCCCGGCTAAAAACCAAGGGCAACTAGGGCTAAATTGCTGTAGCATATTCCAATCTAAGGTTTTACCAGTACCGCCCAGCTGTTGGGGATGATAGGCATCAAGTAGCAAAGTATTCACTCTCGTTGTGTAAGTAGCAGCTTTTTCAAAATCTTCTAAGCTGCGTATTCTTAGAGCCTTAATAATTTCCACATATGGTAGAGATTGACGCAACTGGTAGCAAAAATCAGTTGATTCGTCTCCGTGGAGTTGGACACCACTTAAGCCAGAATCAGCAACTGTTTGAGTGATTTCCTCAACTGTAGAGTTAGCAAAAACACCAATATTGTCAATATTTTCTGGTACTTGTGTTACCACTGCGCGAATTTGCGCCGCACTAACGTAGCGCGGTGAAGACGGGACACAAATAAATCCTAGCGCTGTTGCACCTTCTGAAGCGATCGCTTTTCCTTGTTCTGGTTGAGTGATTCCGCAAATTTTAATCCGCATAAAATATGAAAATATTTGTAACAAAATTACATTAAGTTTAACTTATACAAACAATTCCTACTTTTCCTCTT
>JBPCQW010000111.1:0-10087 GCA_050997715.1 Hassallia sp. | reverse complement strand
GTTGAGCGCTTTTACTTCTGTTTCACCGCTACCATAAATTTTAAAGACATTCTCAATCCGAATAATCGTACTTTTCCGCGCAGGATTTGGAACGCGAGAATCGGTAATTAATAAAGTGTTTGCCATAAATATTTTATTAAAAGATGATTAAAGCAAGGATAATTAGAGTTTTGGCTAACATAGGAAAGCGTTAAAACGCGCCTTTCAAGCCATGATAAATACACGCCACACTACCTACCAGATAGACAAATCAAGTCATAAAAAAGCCGATCGCCCGCGCTGGTGAGGGTCCATAAGTCTGAATCAATCCGTATCCATGAGCAATTCTGGCGATGGTCAACGTACCTCCCAGCAACCATACCAGCCAAGTCTGCGAATGCATCAACTCAAGCGCAATAATTAAAAGCAATGCCAGAGGTACATATTCGGCGAAATTACCATGAGCGCGGACTTTACGTTGTAAAATACCATCATCTGGAATTCTGTCTCCTATCAATTTTTGAGTCGTGCTTTCGATTAAAGCAGCCCACGGATTTGGGTTGGCAAGAGGATTAGGCTGCATCTTTATATCATCTTTTGACTCACCATGCCAAACCCTAGTTTTTGTGCGTTCCATTGTGGCAATGTAGGAAAGGACAAAGGCGATGATACCGTTAAGTCCGATAAATAAAGTTGAAATGGGAATGGTATTTTCATTCATGATTGGGGCAAGGGGCAAAGGTTGAAGGTTTTTTATTCTTTTTTCTTTTACCTAAGATTAAAGTTAACCTTTTTTGGGAAAATCTTTATACGCTGTAAGCAAAGCCAATCTTTAAGCACTGCGTAACGCGACAATCGGATCTAGTTGAGCAGCGCGACGTGCGGGGACAACACCAAAGAATAAACCGATACCACCAGAAACACCAACTGCAAGAGCGATCGCTACCGGAGAAATTGCCGCTTCTAAGGGAGTCAGCGCTCCTACTAACATAATGCCACCGATACCAATACCAGTGCCAATTAAGCCACCAGCGGCTGAGAGAATTACTGCCTCAATGATAAACTGTAGGAGGATATCTTGCTGAGTTGCGCCGATCGCTTTTCGCAATCCAATTTCTTGAGTGCGTTCAGTGACGGAAACAAGCATAATATTCATGATGCCAATACCACCGACGAATAAGGAAATGCTGGAGATCGCTGCGAGCATAATTGTTAATGCACCAGTAATTTGACCCACAGTTTGCAGTGCATCTTTTTGAGTACGGATGGTAAAGTCATTTTCATCGATGACTTTGTGTCGCAGTCGCAGCAAGTTAGTAATTTGAAACTCTGCTGCATCTACACTGTCTGAATTTTTTGCCGAAGCAACGATATAAGTTACCTCCAATCCATAGGGAGAAGTTTTCCCAACAAGACGATTAGCTGAGGTGGTGATGGGTGTCATTGCGGCTTCGTCGTAATCGGCACCGACGCTAGAACCTTTAGCTGTTAGTACTCCAATTATTTGAAAGCTGGCATTTTTGATTCGCATTTGCTGCCCGATAGGGTTAGCATTACCAAAGAGTTTTTCTGCCAAATCAGCACCCAACACAACAACTTGGTTGCTGCGCTTCATGTCTATATCGCTGAAAAACCGTCCTTTGGCAGTTTCAAAATCGCGCACCACCAAGAAGGAAGGAGTCGTACCGATAATGTTGACATCGGTGTTGCGGTTGCGGTAAGTCACGACTTGCCTGCTGTTTAACTCGGCAGTTACACCTGCTACAGTTGGGACTTGAGAAGCGATCGCAAGAGCATCTTCTAAAACTAAAGTTTTTGGGACATCACGGGAAATGCGCTGAGTTTCTTGATTACCAGGAATTACAAATATTACGTTTGGTCCTAACGACTCCAGTTGCTTATTAACATACTTTTGCCCACCTTGCCCGATGCCAATCATCGCAATTACTGAGGCATTACCGATGACAATACCCAACATTGTCAGGGCACTGCGTAACTTATTTGATAGCAGAGTTGTCCCTGCCATTTTGACGCTTTCGAGAATGTTCATTTTTTTTGTTCTCGCGCCTTTTCAATTTTGTATTCTTTAGGAGGGTTAATAAAGACGCGATCGCCTGATTTTACTCCCTCTAAAATCTGAGTTTGGTCTTTGATTTGCGAACCGATTGTGACTTCGTGAAACTGAGCTTTATTTTTCGCGTCTGGGATCAACACACCAGTTTGACCTTTTTCGGTAACAATCGCCACCGTTGGCAATACTAAAGCATTTGAGAGGCGATCGCCTAAAAACGTCAAATCGACATTTAAGCCAGAACGCAGTTTATCTGCACCCGTATTCAATGCAACCCGTACTTGAAAGGATGTTACACCTTGTTCTACCACTGCTTCTGGAGAAATTAAGCGTACACGTCCTTTAAAAACTTGATCTGGATAAGCATCGGCAACAATTTCGACTGGTTGTCCCTGTTTAATTCTGCCGATATCAGCTTCCGGCACTTGCGCTAGCACTTCTAAACCTCGTGCGACAGCGACAATTGAACTAGAAGTTGCTGACGCACTAGTTGAAGCCGAAGTTGTCGGAGTGACAAAAGCGCCGATGTTAGCATACTTCTGGGTGACAATTCCCGCAAAAGGTGCGCGGATAATCGTTTCTTCTAAATTAACTTGCTCTGCCTTCAATTGAGCCTGCGCTGATGCCACAGCTGCTTTACGCTGATTAATTATTTCCGGACGGGTACCATTTTCCATCAACTGCAACTGCGCTTTTGCTTCTTCTACTACTGCTTTGCGTTGAGCCATTTCTTCGGAACGACTACCAGCTTGTTGCAGCGACAATCGCTTTTGTGCTTCTTGCAAATTCGCTTTCGCGCTTTTATCTTCGCTGATAAATTGATCTAATTCTTGTTTTTGAACTGCTCCCTGCTGATATAAATATTGGTAACGCTTGACTTTTCTGCTGCTATAATTCGCCTTTGCTTGAGCTGCATCTACCAAAGCTTGAGCTTGAGCAATTTCTTGAGGACGATTTCCCGCTTGTGCTTGGTCTAATTGTGCTTGGACTTGTGATAAACGCGCTTTCGATTGAGCGATTTCTTGAGGACGACTTCCGGCTTCAGCTTCGGCTAACTGAGCCTGAGATTGAGCTAAATTGGCGCTAAATTGCTGGATTCTCGCTTGAATATCTGCACTATCCATCCGGGCAATAATTTGTCCTGTTTCGACGCGATCGCCTTGCTCAAGATACAATTGTTTTAAGGTTCCCGGATTTTTCGGGCTAATATTCACCGTTTGAACTGGTACAACCTTGCCACTAGTTGTAATCCGCAAAGTGACGTTTTTCGCTTCCACTGGCACAGTTAGTTGCGTAATATCTTCTTTGCGTGTACCTTGATTTACAAAGGTGTATGTCGTCGTTGCGCCAACTACCACCACACCAGCAGCCATCAGCCCAATCAGCCAGCGGAATGGATTCTTTACTTTACCAAATACGGGGACTTCTATTTGCATAAGGAGTGTATAGCAACCTGTAAAAAAATGATGGAGGTTGGTGGTTGATAAGCGCTTCAAGAACTTGAGGAAGTTACCAATCAAAATTTGTATAACGGTAATTTTCTTGATTTGTCTTAGGCAAAATTAATTGTCTGTGGTGCGGCAAATCGAGAATTCGGTGATTTCGGAAGATAAAAGATAATTTACATTAACTTAAGTTTTTTATCATAGTAACCTTATATACTTACAAATCACTTCACCTGAACGGGTGACTTTAGTGATGAGTTATCAGCCTGGAGACTGGTTGTACTGGGGACTGGGGACTGGGGACTGGGGACTGGGAAGAAACAGACGCAAGTGCTGTAATCTTTTCCTAATCCCTAATCCCTAGTGCCTAGTCCCTAATCCAAAATTTAGCTGTCGCTCATAGCGAAAGATCGTTTAAGCTAGCTGAAAGAATCTTTAGATTTATGGTTAAGAGGCGTTAGTGTGCCCAAATTAGTTAGATTAATTTCGCTTTTAGTTGTCTGTGGTTTCTGGGGTCTGCCAAGAACCGCTCATGCACAGGCATTGGTTCCTCATACACTGCAACTTGATACAGCTAAATTAGAGCAGCAAGGGTTGAGTCTGGCACAAGAAGCGGCTCAACTAGCGCAGTTTCAACAGACGGAAATGGCTTTACCACGAGCAAAGTTGGCATCTCAACTCGCTCCGAAGAACGATAAAGTATGGTTTCTCTTGGGTGGCTTGTATTTGCAAAACAAGCAATTTGATACGGCGATCGCTGCTTTAAATAAAGCACAATCTCTCAACCCCAAAAATGCTGACGTTCAGTTTGCTTTGGGTTCAGCTAATTTTCAGCAGGAAAAGTACCAAGCTGCGGCTGAGTATTATCAAGCGGGTTTGAAGTTAAAACCCAATGACTCAGAGGGATTGTTTGATTTAGGCAATGCTTACTATAAGCTGAGTAGATTGCCAGAAGCGATCGCCCAATACAATAAAGCAGTAGCCGCTAATAAAAAATTCTGGCCCGCGATTAACAACGTCGGGTTAATTAACTACGAACAGGGCAATATCCCCGGTGCCATTAAGCAATGGCAAACGGCTGTTGCCCTAGAAAAACAAGCCGCAGAACCTTTATTAGCATTGGCAGTGGCTCTGTATACTAAAGGCGATCGCGCTTCCGGTTTGGCAATGGGAGAAGCTGCACTGCGAATCGACGATCGCTATGGTGATTTGACTTTCCTCAAGGAGAATCTCTGGGGCAATCGCCTTCTAGCTGATACGAAGAAATTCCTCGAATTACCTCGTATTCAAGCCGCTCGACAGCCAAAAGAAACCCCGTCAGTCAATAAACAGCCGCAATAAGAGGAGGGGGAGAAGGGGGGACAAGGAGGACAAGGAGGACAAGGGGGACAAGGAGGACAAAAGGGAATTTATTCCTTATCTCCCTCACCTTCCCGCACTCCCCCACTCTCCCACTCCCCCACTCCCCCACTCCCCCACTCCCCCTTGCTTAAAAGCACATTTAACAGTACATATATACTAAATAGCGAAAAGTAAACAGTCGCCCGTCAATATGTTGGGCGACGGTTACTAAATAAATTGTCAATTGTCCTGTTTGGGTAGCAGTGCGATGATTTGGTCAACAAACTGTTGATGGTCAACAACTGGTTTAGAGATGTAACCATCAGCACCGCTTTGCTTGAGAAAGTTCTCGCGATCGCCTTCCATCGCGTGTGCCGTTACCAAAATAACAGGTAAATTTGCTGTTTGTGGATCTGATTTCAACATTTGTGTAATCTTGATACCATCAACAGACTTACCTTGGTAAACACTTCTTGAGAGAGAAACATCCATCAAAATAATGTCTGCTTCACCAGAAGAGGCAATTTTCATTACCTCTTCCACATTTTCAGTATGTTTCACCTCCAAGCCACCGCGCTTGGTCAAGATTTTGGAAAAAACACGAGCATTAATCAGATCGTCTTCGACAATCAAAACAGTTTTCATGAGAATTTAACTTATAGGGGTGAGGGAAATTACCACTTCAATCAAAACAGTTGTCTGCCTACTTTAAAAGAATCAATGTGTATCTCCGTCATATGACCGATAATACTACTGATTTTTGCCTTATGATTGTCAAGATTTTGTGTTTGATTTCATTTCATCCGTTATGCTGTGTTCATTTATAGAGATTTTTGTGTAGTGAAAATTCAGGGAAAAAACTCATGGCAAAACAGTTAAATCTTCTCTCAACGGGACAGGTAATCACCACAGCCCTGCACACGGAGATGCAACGGTCTTACCTTGAATATGCCATGAGTGTGATTGTCGGGCGGGCGTTACCAGACGTGCGTGATGGCTTAAAACCAGTGCATCGGCGCATTTTGTATGCCATGCACGAACTCGGTTTAACCCCCGACAGACCCTATCGGAAGTGTGCCCGTGTAGTTGGAGACGTACTGGGTAAATATCATCCCCACGGCGACCAATCGGTTTATGACGCTTTGGTTCGGTTGGTGCAGGAGTTTTCCAGTCGCTATCCGTTATTGGCTGGACATGGCAACTTTGGCAGTGTGGATAACGACCCACCCGCAGCAATGCGCTACACAGAAACGCGTCTTGCAGCCATCAGCCATGAGGGAATGCTGACAGAAATTGGTGAAGAAACGGTGGAATTTATCGGTAATTTCGATAATTCCCAACAAGAACCAACAGTGCTACCAGCACAGTTACCGTTCTTATTGCTAAATGGCTGTGCGGGTATTGCGGTCGGGATGGCAACGAATATTCCACCGCACAACTTAGGAGAAGTAGTTGATGGGTTAATTGCCTTAATCGACAATCCTGATTTGAGTGATGAAAAATTATTTCAGTTAATTCCGGGTCCAGATTTTCCCACCGGCGGGGAAATCATTGGTAATGCTGGCATTCGCGAGGCATACAGCACAGGTAAGGGTAGTATTGTGCTGCGAGGAGTTGCCCAAATAGAGGAAATGGCACCAGTTAGGGGTAGCAAACGGCGAACAGCAATTATCATTACGGAATTGCCTTATCAAGTGAATAAGGCAGCCTGGATTGAGAAAGTAGCGGAGTTAGTTAATCAAGGTCGCTTGCAAGGAATTTCCGATCTGCGGGATGAAAGCGATCGCGAAGGTATGCGCGTAGTCATTGAACTCAAACGCGATACTAAAGAACAGGATGTTCTTGGGCATTTGTATCACCAAACCGCTCTGCAAACTAATTTTGGGGCAATTCTTTTAGCGATCGTTGATGGACAACCAAGACAGCTTAGTTTACGTCACCTCCTGCAAGAATTTTTAAGTTTCCGCGAACAGACTCTTAATCGGCGTTACACCCACGAGTTAGAAAAAGCACAAAATCGCTTACATTTGCTCGACGGCTTGCTAAAAGCACTCTCTAACTTAGATGATGTAATTGAGATTTTGCGGCAAGCGGCTGATGGGGCTAGCGCAAAAATCGATCTGTGTAGCCTGCTCGATTTAACTGAAGTCCAAGCAGATGCAATTTTAGCTATGCCGTTGCGACGTCTCACCAGTTTAGAACAGCAAAACTTACAGCGGGAGTTTGAGCAATTAATTGAGGAAGCTGAATTATTACAACGGTTGCTCAACGACAGAAAAGAGTTACTCAAAGCGCTGAAAAAAGACTTGCGTACTCTCAAGCGTAAGTACAGTGATGCTCGTCGTACGAAGCTTTTGGCTCTTGATACCCAGACTCATAGACTCCTTGAAGACAACCAGACAACCAATAAGGAGGAGAATCCAAAATCCAAAATCCAAAATCCAAAATCCGAAGAGCCAGCAGAAGAAGTTGTTTTAGAGTTTAGTCAGCGGGGCTATGTGCGTCGTACTCAGCCATCAGCTAAAAAGCCGAAAGCTGACAACGGTTTGCCGGATAATGACTTCATTATCCAAACAGCAGTGACTGATACAGACAAAGAGTTAATGGTGTTAACTAGTGGTGGCAAAGTCTACCCTGTGAACGTAGGAGATATTCCCCCAACTACGGGGCGTTCTCCACGAGGAAAACCGCTGATAACCATGCTCAGTAGTACCGCTCAAGGCTCTCAAGAAGCTGTTATCAACCGCTTTGTACTGCCAGAAAACTCCGAAACCTCGCAAATGATTCTTTTGACAAAGCAGGCGCGAATTAAGCGCCTCTCCCTTGGGGAGTTTACTAACCTGACTCGTCGCGGAATTACAATTTTAAAGTTAAAAGACGATGATGAATTGTTATTTAGCCAATTTGCTACTCCTGGAGAACATCTTATTGTTGCCAGTTCTGGTGGACGATTGTTGCGGTTTCCGGTAAATGATGAACAACTACCGATTATGGGTCGTACTGCTGTAGGGTTGCAAGCATTACGGCTGCTGAAACAGCAAATGGTCGGTTGTATAACATTTGCTAAGGATAGTAATTTGTTGTTGGTTACTCAAGATGGATATGCCAAACGAATACCAGTGAAAGATTTTAAACTAGCTAATCGCGGTGATTTGGGCATTCAAGCGCTGAAGTTTAAAACTAAAACTGACAACCTAGCTGGTATGGTAATGGCGATCGCACGAACTGAGGTAGCGCTAGTCACAAATCGAGAGCGGGTAGTGCGCCTCTCCGTAGAAACCGTACCTTTATTAGGCAGAGACGCTACAGGTGAAAGCGTTATCCAGCTTAACCGCGATGAAAAAATCATCACCGTAGCCCAAGTGTATTCTTAACCGGGACGGTGTTCATTTTGCGACAAGCTAATTTGCAGGATTTAGAGGCGCTGGTTTAATTGCGCTTCAAACTCCTGCTTGAAGTTGGCGATATTAAAGCTGAAACCAACTAGAAAATTTTGCAAAGTTAATTTTTCTGACAAAATTTAATCCTTAAATCCACAAAACTCACCTGAGTAGTAGAGACGTTCCGCCGGAACGTCTCTACTATTTAAATGCAAATAATTACTACTAATTTAAAAGACTGTGTAGAGCGGCATCCACACATAACATGAAAGCTAAAGTAAAAAAACTTGATATCTGACACTAAAATAAATTGCCTAGTTGCAACTATATATTAATAAATATAATTAGTTGTGACAAAGTAAAACTGAAGCGCTCCGTAACCTCAGCCTTAATGATTCACGTTCAACTAGATTTCTTAGTCTGTTCTTAATATCAGTGATTGCTATCAAAGTCAACAAAACATCACAAGATTTTAAATATTGTGTTGCAATTGGGAAAAATATTGTTATATTAGTTTACATAGAGTAACAAACTTTCGTAAATCCACTTTGGAGTCCCAACCATGACGACAAATACTACAAAAGCTACCGCTCCCGTAATGGACGATCGCAATGCTTGGCGTTGGGGCTTCACCCCACAAGCTGAAATTTGGAACGGTCGCTTGGCAATGATTGGCTTTTTAGCCGCCGCTTTAATTGAGATATTTTCTGGTCAAGGCTTTCTACACTTCTGGGGCATCCTGTAATATTTAAAACGATAAATATCTTAATAAAAAAACCTGGGAGTGTTAATTCACTTCCAGGTTTTTTAGAATTTTTAGTCAATAGTCCAGAGTCAAGAGTAAATAGTCGAAGTATTGTTAACTTTTGACTTGTGACTCTTAACTCTAAATCTTAACTAGCGAATATACTCTTTAAGAACGCTGTTGCGATTTGGGTGGCGTAACTTCCGGAGTGCCTTCGCCTCAATTTGACGAATTCGTTCGCGGGTGACGTTGAAAATTTGTCCAATTTCTTCTAGAGTCTTCATGCGACCGTCATCCAAGCCGTAGCGCAGTCTGAGAACATCGCGTTCGCGGGGGCTAAGACTGTCAAGGACTTTTTCTAGGTCTTCGCGCAGAAGATTTTTGGAAACTTGGTCTTCTGGGGTTTCGCCATCTGACTCAATAAAATCGCCGAGTCGGGAATCTTCTTCTTTCCCGATAGGAGTTTCTAAAGAAATCGGCAGTTGTGCAGATTTTGCAATAAACCGCAGCTTTTCGATGGTCATTTCCATACGAGTAGCGATTTCTTCTTCAGTGGGTTTGCGACCCATTTCTTGAGAAAGCAGCTTGGTGGTTTTCTTAATCCGAGAGATGGTTTCATAAAGATGAACCGGAAGTCGGATAGTGCGAGATTGGTCAGCGATCGCACGAGTAATTGCTTGACGAATCCACCACGTAGCGTATGTAGAAAATTTATAACCTTTTTCGTGGTCAAACTTTTCCGCAGCGCGAATCAAACCTAAGCTACCTTCCTGAATTAAGTCTTGGAAGGACAAGCCACGATTCATATACTTCTTAGCAATTGAAACCACTAAGCGCAGGTTAGATTGCACCATCTTATCTTTCGCCCTGCGACCGACATGCAGCCGATAACGAAATGCTGGTAGCGGCAGTTGCACTGCTTCTGCCCATTCGCTATCCTTAGGATCGCGATCCAACTGCTCTAAAAGTGTTTCGCGCGCTCTTTCTAACTCTAGTAAGTCGGCAATCTTTCGTGCCAATTCAATTTCTTCATCTGCCCTAAGAAGACGAATACGACCAATTTCTTGCAAGTAAAGCCGAATCGAATCTTCGGTGTAATGCTTTTTCTTGCTTTGAGTCCGGCGAC
>JBPCQW010000099.1:0-3686 GCA_050997715.1 Hassallia sp. | reverse complement strand
GCATTAAACGCAACTCTTCCTGCTGCTGGATTTCTCCTAGCAATTCCCAAAACCAACGGACTTAAAGCTCTAACAAATCCCATGATTAACCTCTTGCTCTTCTGCGTCTAGTACCACTGGGTTGTCCGTATTGCTGCTCAAGGGCGAATTGCTCGACACCTTGTGGCACCATATTATCTACATAGCCTAATTTTGCGGAATCATAGCCGCGCGCGATCGCACCCCCGCGCCCAGAAAATTGCCCCATTTGCTCTGGGGAATATTGCATTTGGTCTCGCAATTCTGGTGTCATCGGCATACCAGGCGGCAAATTACCGCGCATATCTACGCCATATCTACCGCGTCTTCCACCTCCACGCATTGACATAGCAGCTGTCTGCATTGCTCCCATGTTCGGGGGTCCATTGTACTGAGGCGCGTAGCTCGTGTTGCTGTAACCGATTTGAGTGGGCATCGATTGATTCCCAGTCATCGAATTAGCCATTGCCCCTGACATCGAAGCAAGGGCATTTTGACTTGCCGCATGGCGATCGCGGTCAGCTAAAACCCGTGTCATTTCCAGTGGGGAATTATTCTGCATTAAGCTGGAAAATTGCTGACCGTTTTGCTGAACTTGCATTCTAGCAATGCGATCGCTCATCACTTGTTGATTGCGCTGCTGATCCATATCAAACATCGCCCGTTTTTCAACAAGCCCCTGTGTCCGCTGCTGTCCCCCAAAGCCGAATAATCCCGGCTGTTGCTGCTGACCCAGCATAATTTCCTCGTATTGACTCATCGCTGGGGGTGGAACATACGAAGGCTTTTTAATCCCAGCCATTTCCAGTAATGGATTTGCTATCCCGTGCTTGACTCCCTCCCCAGCTACCAAACCTATAACTAACGGGCTAGCTAATTTATCGATTCCAGTTGTTTTAAGCGCTTTTCCAAGAAATGCATATCTTCCCATTTCAAATCCTTATTTATTGCCTATACCAATCATTCCCAAAGCTTGCCCCGCCATTCCCACTAAAGGGTTAAGAGGGGAAGTCACGACTCCAGCCAACTTTCTCCGATTTTCAATCGCTCGTCTATCGGAGAAGCTAGTTATTTGCCTCCCACCGTATTTGAAGTTGGGATTGGACAACTCTGCGGATGTAATAGTTTTAACACTCGCATCTTTATTGCCAATTAATCCGCCGGCGATCGCTGCCATATGTTTATCAAGCGTATTGCCGACGATGGGAATTTTTCCCGACTTGTAGCTAATAATTTTCGCTTCCCCGTCGATAAACTTTTCTCCCCCTAAACTCACCGGATCGCCGTGACTGACGTAATGCGTTACCTTGGTTTTTCCTTTTTGGAATTTAGCCGCCGTCCCCTTGTCGACACCAGGAGCGTTAAACGTCACAACTTCAGAAGCATTGTTAAATTCGGCTGCATAGCGCTGTGCTAATGCACCTCCAAGGGAATGCCCTGTAACGGTGGCTCCTGGGTATTTTTGAGCTAAAACAGATAACGCCTGCTTATTTCCTTGAAATTGACCAAATCCTACCCCTCTAGGGTCAAAATCCGTCAGCATATCGCGCACGTCACCGTTTCCCTCTGTTCCGCGAAAGGCAACCACAGGACCAGAGGAGGGGGAAACAAACACCGATACCGCTAAACCAGTTTTTGGATCGGCGAATTTCTCGGCAACTCGATACCCCGCAGGCAAAGAAGCCCCTTGTTCCGAAGTCTCGTAGGCGGCTTTTGCTAGAAGTTCGGCACCTAAGTGAGAGACGTGAGCATTAATTGCTTGCGACTTAACGTTTCTAAGTTTTACTGCGGACGTATGGGGAGAACCTGGAGCTAGACCGGTTGAAGCCATATGAGCAGCCACTTGCGCTGCTTCCGGCAAAGAAAGCCCAGAAAATGCACCTTTGACATGCCGCACATGTTCTTTAACCCTAGACCCTTTTGCCCTCTCATAGGCATGGACTAGTATTTCTTTCATTGTCGAGTAAAAAAAGTAATGCAAACATCATAATCCTTCACAAAACAAAGCGCCAACACACGTAATATCTTTAAGTATTAATCCGCATTTTTCCTGATATCAACTTAGCTGAATTTAAGTTATTTTATTAATATAAGATTGATAGAAAAAAGATGTTTTTGTTATTTATAAATGCATGAAAGAACTGATAGAAGTAGTTGCAACAATCATTGGTTTAGCCGGTATTGCTTATCGATTTTGGAAGCTTGAAAGCAAAATTTATGATGCAATTAAAGATTTAAGAAAAGACTTCGCCGTGCATCATGCCTTATACGAAGTAAGACGGGAGTGGGTTGATTATATGCTCCATGCCTTAGACAAAAAAATCGACCATAAGTTTGAGCGATTACGTGAAGAGGCAAAATTAAAGCGTGAGGTTTAAAACAGAATATGAATAAGAAGAACGTAGACAGACTTGCCACGTTTTTAGGATTAATTGCTGGAATATCCGGGGTACTTGGAGCAAACGAAATGCTCAACCCAAAGGTCGCTGGCACGGTTGGAGGTGTTGCGACTGTGTGTCTCGGTTATCTCGTACAACGCCCAACTAATTCTAATAGTTAATAATTGAAATAAAATAAGTATGACTTTCCAAAACGACTTTATAATTCGTGTCCTGAAAACTCAAATAAAATTAGGTCAAAAAGTTTTTAGCGGCAATGATAAATTGAACATTGTGTATGTTGAGGGCGTTAATTTAGACGGAACAATTAACGGCGACGAGATGAATCAATGGAACGATTTGAGGTTAGTGTATAAAGTTGTAGACGACAAACCATTACTTCTTGATAAATGGGTTGCGACTACCGAGCCTGGTTTGAAGTATACGATTAATCCCCTAAATCCTGGTGGTGCTTTTCGGATTGCCTTTGGTCAATATCAGGCATGGTCAATTGGTTGGCACAAAGACCATGAGGCTTTAGTGCAGGTAGGAGAAATTAAGGGACATCGCGATCGCAATAAAGACGGCTTTCGGACTGGTGATGCTGTGGTAACTGGTTCTGACTTCGGAGTAAATCAACATTGGGGTTACGATATGCCCGAAATTGATGGTGCAAGTGCCGGCTGTTTGGTGGGAAAATCCAAGTTTGGACATCGCCAATTTATGCAGATAGTAAAAAGTGATGTCCGCTACCAAAACGACAAAAATTATGTATTCTGGACGGCTGTGCTGGACGGAACAAAGTTAGAGAAGTAGTCCAGTTAACGGGTACAATTCCAGTGGACAACTGGAATTGTACCCTATGACTGGACAAACCAAAATTACCACCTTGCAACAGCGCTACGGTCTCAACTCAAAGCAGGCAGTTTACGATCGCATTAACGGACTGGGAATAATTCCCATCACCAAAGGTTTTGTGTCCAGCGAGCAACTGGACTTGCTGGACAGACTGGACAGGCACATCAAAATTGGGGGTGCGATCGCGGATTTCCCGAAAACACCAGAAGTAGTTCCACCAACTTTAGAGCGGGTAAATCAACAAGACACCGAAAAGTCGCCACAACTAGACATGCCGGCGGTGGTGTACAAATTAATTGAGGTTATTGGGAATCAAAAAAATGTTGCGCGATCGCACCTCGATAAATACCGCGAATTAGAAGAAATAGCTAAAAACGGATGGATTTTACCAACTAGCGCCATATACGAAGTAACCCACTTTAAGCCGCGAGG
>JBPCQW010000617.1:0-3117 GCA_050997715.1 Hassallia sp. | reverse complement strand
TGTCAATACCATCTCTGAAATTGCCAAGTCTAAATATCCAGCCCTTGTCAGTAGATAGTAATACGGTCAAGTTTGATTTAACGCTTTCTTTAACACAGACTACCCAAGGGTTAGACGGAACTTTTGAATACAATACCGACTTATTTGATGATACTAGCATTACAAGGATGGTAGGACATTTTCAAACCCTACTAGAAGGAATTGTTTCTCAACCACAGCAGCGCATTGCTCAATTATCCTTGCTGACAAAACAAGAGCAGCAACAGTTGTTGTTAGAATGGAATAATACTCAAACAAATTACCCTCAACATAAGTGTATTCATCAACTTATTGAAGAGCAGGTGCTACGTACCCCTGATAGTGTAGCAGTGGTTTTTGAGGGTCATGAGCTAACTTATCGAGAATTAAACGCTCGTGCCAATCAACTAGCACATTATTTGCAGACACTGGGTGTAAAACCGGAAACGTTGGTGGGTATATGCGTAGAGCGTTCATTAGAAATGATTGTGGGAATTCTAGGTATCCTAAAAGCAGGTGGAGCCTATGTGCCCTTAGATCCAACATACCCACAACAGCGCTTGGCATTCATGTTAGAAGATGCTCAAGTGTTAGTACTGTTAACTCAAAAAAATCTATTAAAACAGCTACCCAAACACAATACACACATTTTTTGTTTGGATAATGATTGGAAGTTTGTATCTCAAAACAGTGAAGAAAATCTCATCTGCAAAGTTAACCCAGACAACTTAGCTTATGTGATTTATACTTCTGGATCAACGGGCAGACCAAAAGGAACACTCATTATCCACCGAGGATTTGTCAATTATTTGAGTTGGTGTATAAAAGCTTATAAAGTCGCAGATGGTTTTGGTGCTCCGGTTAACTCTTCAATTGGCTTTGACGCAACTATCACTAGTTTATTCTCTCCCTTATTAGTAGGAAAAAAAGTAGTTCTTCTTCCAAAAGAAGAAGAGATAGAATCTCTGAAAAATGCGTTGTGTTCTCAAAATAATTTCAGCCTTGTCAAAATAACTCCTGCTCATCTTGATATTTTGAGTCAATTATTACCTACTGAGCAGCTAGAAAGTCAAACTAGAGCTTTAATTATCGGTGGTGAAACATTGTCAGGAGAGAGCCTACGTTTTTGGCGTACTTACACATCCAATACTAGAATAATTAATGAATACGGTCCAACAGAAACTGTTGTCGGGTGCTGTGTTTATGAGGTTACGGATCAAACCTATTTAACAGGAAAAATTCCCATTGGTCGTCCGATAGCCAATACTCAACTCTATATACTAGATAACTACCTACAACCAGTTCCCATCAATGTAGTTGGAGAACTTTACATAGGTGGGGCTGGTGTAGCGCGAGGTTATTTAAATCGATCTGATCTAACTAATGAAAAATTTATTACAAGTCCATTTGATCCAGAAAAACGTCTTTATAAAACAGGAGATTTAGCTCGCTACCTTTGTGATGGCAATATTGAATTTATAGGCAGAATTGACTACCAAGTGAAAATTCGGGGTTTTCGGATTGAACTAGGAGAGATTGAGGCTGTCATAGCACAACATCAATCTGTGCAAACAGCAGTAGTCATTGACAGGGAAGATCAACTCGGTAAAAAACGTCTGGTTGCTTACATAGTGCAGAATTTGAAACAGGCACTCAGTTTAGATGAGCAAACATTGACGAAGTATTTAAGAAACAAGCTACCAAATTACATGGTGCCAAATGCTTTTGTATTCTTAGATAAGTTGCCTTTGACTCCTAACGGTAAGATAGATCGTCAAACACTGCCAGACCATAAACTTACCCGATTACAAAGAGAAAAAACTTTTGTTCCACCGAGAACGAGTGTAGAAAATATACTAGCAAAAATTTGGGCGGAACTTCTCAGGCTTGACCATGTTGGTATCAACGACAACTTCTTTGAATTAGGCGGCGATTCTATTCTCAGTATTCAAGCGATCGCCAGAGCCAAGCAAGCGGGTTTGCAATTGACTGCCAAGCAGATGTTTGAGCATCAGGCGATCGCACAATTAGCAGCAGTAGCAGGTACAATTACACAACCAGAGGCAGAACAAGGTTTAGTCACAGGTGAAGTTCCTTTAACACCAATCCAACACTGGTTTTTTCAGCAAAATTTCCCTTATCCCCATCACTGGAACCAGTCAGTATTGCTAGAAGCACAGCAACAATTAGATCCTCAACTGTTGGCAACAGCAATACAGCACTTACTAAAACATCACGATGCTTTGCGGCTGCGCTATGAGCAAACAGAATTTGGCTGGAGGCAATTTATTACCAGTGCAGATAATTCTCAGCTATTTACTCACATAGATTTATCGGCTGTTGCCGAAGCATTGCAGGCACAAGCTATTGAAACCACAGCCACAGAAATTCAGGCATCTCTCAAACTCTGCCAAGGTCCCTTGGTGCGCGTCGCTTTGTTGGAATTAGGTAGCCAAAAAGGTCAGCGCTTACTAGTGGTCATCCACCACTTGGCTGTAGACGGTGTTTCTTGGCGAATATTGTTAGAAGACCTGCAAACCGCTTACCATCAACTAAGTCAAGGCAAGCTAGTTAAATTACCTGCAAAAACTACATCCTTCCAGCAGTGGGCTAGGCTTCTGCAAGATTACGCAGTATCAAAAACATTACAGCAAGAGCTAGACCACTGGTTATCTTTATCTAGCGCTACCGTTTCACCTTTACCAGTTGACTATCCAGGTGGTAATAACACAATTGCTGACTCACATACTATATCTGTGCATCTAACAGAAGCAGAAACTACTGCTTTATTAACAGAAGTCCCAGCTACCTACAATACCCAGATTATTGATGTGTTGCTGACAGCATTGGTACAGGCATTAACGCCGTGGATGCGTAGCAGTACACTCCTGGTAAATTTAGAAGGTCATGGGCGCGAGGAGATATTTAATCATGTGGATTTATCACGTACCGTCGGGTGGTTCACTTCAGAATTCCCCGTATTACTATCATTAGAAAAAGTATCTCAGCCGCCAGGAGATGCCCTGAAAACTATTAAAGAGCAACTGCGGCGCATTCCCAATAGAGGTATTGGTTACGGCATACTGCGTTATCTCCATG
>JBPCQW010000551.1:0-12317 GCA_050997715.1 Hassallia sp. | reverse complement strand
GTAACACTTTTGCACGTAAAGAGCCATCAGTTGCTGTTTAATACCTAAGACTATTCATACTTTTGCTAAGTCTCTGATTCACTCAGCCCTGCTGGGTCATTCTTCATGGCTTAGTCTAAACTCCAGTAGGTGAGGTGCAAGTCAAAATTTTTTAGATATTGTTTAGTTGAGTTCAATTGAGCGCGTGCCTATTTTCATTTCTTGCGCCAAACTAGATAAAATAACTCATGCGATCGCCATTTTCCCCAACAACTTGCTGGGAACTGTTTCTGGTGAAACTTGCGTCATAGCCGAAAGTAAGAATTAGGAGTTATGAGTTATGAGTTACGAGTTATATAGAGACGTTCGGTTCGGAACGTCTGTACGGGGAGTTATGATTTATAAGTTTTTCTTTTCACATACCACGCTTCCCGCACTCCTACTTCCCCCCTCCTCTTCCCATTTCGGGGTTAAGTAGTTGAGAATGGGTTGGATATGTTTCAAATGATTCAACTTTATGCCTAGAACACCGAGCGAATTTGCAGTACACCTGATGATGGACGGTGGACACCGGGAAGAAATACGCTTTCCGACAATTCAAGATTTTCAGAAGTGGTATAGTGGCGAACTTATGCCAAAGGCTGCTTCTAATGACTTTATCAGCGTACCGATCAAAAATATTTCCGGTCAGGGAGAGTATATGGTAGTACGTCCCTCTCGGATTTTAGCAATCCGGGTAGAACCAGTTTTTAGTTCTAGTGTTGAAAGATTCAACTAAATCATGAGAAAAACCCTAGATGTGCTTTCCTTGAGTTTGGGAATTGCTTTTATTATCCCACTCTGGTCGGCTGTTGCTCAAATTCCTAGTTTACCACCACTGCCGTTACCAAACAATCCTCAAGCCCCGCCAGTGGTAATACCAGTACCAAAAATTCCGTCGGTACAATCTGTGCTAAAACCGATGCAATTAGGAACCGATTGTATTTCCCAGTCTGGTTGCTTGGGTTGGGATGAGCAAATTTGGAGTCGAGGAGGTAAACTAGGCGATCGCGACGCACTCTTAGCATCGATTGACAACAGTCTAAATTATCTGCAAAAGGATAAGGCGATCGCTGCGTATCAGAGTTATCCAATTAAGGAAATTACCTTAGATCGCGTGTATCGCAGTTTAGTGCGTTTCCGCCAATTAATTGTCAGCTCCAACTCTCCGGCACAACTGCAAGCTGCTGTCTCGCGCGAGTTTGTCTTTTACAAATCGGTAGGTAATGACGGCAAGGGTAGTGTTAAATTTACTGCGTACTACGAACCTGCTTATATTGCAAGCCGGGTTCGAACAAATGTATATAAATATCCCCTTTATCGATTACCCCCAGACTTTGAGAAATGGAGTAAACCGCATCCGAAACGGATACAGCTAGAAGGAAAAGATGGTTTACTTGGGGATAAAAGTCAGTTGCGCGGTTTGGAACTATTGTGGTTCCGCGATCGCTGGCAAGCATACATGGTGCAAATCCAAGGTTCCGCTCAGATTCAGTTAACCAACGGAACTGCAACCAGTATCGGCTATGCAGGTGGTACAGATTACCCTTGGACTAGTATCGGGCGAGAATTAGCAAAAGACGGGAAAGTAACTTTGAAACAACTGACCCTTCCACGGATGACTCAGTATTTTCAGCAACATCCCCAAGAGTTAAATAATTATCTACCGCGCTGGGAAAGGTTTGTTTTTTTCAAAGAAACCAACGGTGAACCAGCTAGCGGCAGTATTAATGTACCGGTGACAGCAGAGCGTTCTATTGCTACAGATAAGTCTATCATGCCTCCTGGCGCATTAGCGCTAGTTAATACCTCATTTCCCTATCCCACCGCGTCAGGACGGCTAGATTATCGTACTGTCAGCCGCTTTGTACTCGATCAGGATACAGGAAGTGCCATTAAAGGACCAGGACGGGTAGATTACTTTATGGGAACTGGACAATTAGCAGGCGATCGCGCTGGGGTTACAGGTGGTAATGGATCGCTCTATTATTTGCTATTGAAGGAATAGGGAGTAGGGAGTAGGGAGTAGGGAGACAAGGAGAGGGGGAGAGGGGGGATGGGGGAAAGAATTATTCTCATTGTCCCCTTGTCCCCCTTGTCCCCTTGTCCCCCTTATCCCCCTTGTCCCTAATCCCTAATAAGGTGGATAACCAAAATCATCTTCATCCGCATACACATAAGAACTAGAAACTCCAGCCATTTCCATCTTCGGTGCTTCTGGTTTTACAACTTCCTTACCAAAATCTTTGTATTCTTCAAAGTTTTTGGAAATAATCGCCGATTCCGGAGAGTCGGAAGCAATCAGATATTGTGTTAACGTCGCCACCGTCGGACGTTTATAATCTACAGTTGAAGCGACCATCACCGTATTTGGTTCAATGCCTCTTTCTTCAGACTCAATTATTGGGCAAAAAATCCCGTGAGCGTGGAATAGTGGACCTTTTGATGTTACAAGTTGCTTGCGATATGCAGCATAAGCTTTTTCTAGTTCAGCAGCGAAACCACCGACGATTTTACCTTGTTGATATTCGCAATAACTTTTACTAAAACTTGCTCCGGCTGCGCCATTTAAAGTTAATTGTAGTGGTGATTCATGTAAAAAATTTTTATTTTTTCCTACCAAAAAAATAAGATGGCGAGTAAAGGTTTTAAACTTAAGTTTGTCTGCTAAAAAAGCATCATAATTTTCTTTTAGTGTACCCAATTTTAAACCACTTTCTCTATCTTTTACAGACAATGGACCCCTACGCACTATAACTACATGTGGGGTAGTGGAGATAAATACAGACTCGACTCCAGAGGTAAATTGATGTTCTACCTGCTGCCAATTTTCATCAGCTTGAAAACCAACAGCCTGGGCATTATCTAACTTAATTGCTAACCCGTGGGGTTGCATCCCATCTGTGCCATAGCGAGGATTAATCATCTGACACCACGGGATGACTTGAGAAGGGGGTGCGTTAAACTTCTCGTCCTCAAAGTCGAATTTTGCAGATGCTTTCATCGTTTTCGGCTATTAAAGTGTTTTGCTAAATAAGTTTATCAGTGCAGGCAAGAGATAAGGCGTTAATCCTAAAGGCGGTTTTACTAGATTAAGATGAAATCATTCGATATTGCAATAGATAATACTAAGTATTTAGACTCACGCCGCCCCAGACACTCCATTACGGAAGATGATGATTGAGGATAGTTCAATCACTGTAGTCTGTTTACTTGAAAATTGCTGTAATGTTGTGCATTTGCGCTCGCCTCAAGCTACATGTCTATTGGTTGTCGTTGATTCATTAATAGTAGTATGCCAATAAACTACCCTAACCTCAGCCGCAAGGCAGGTTAGGGTTTTACCCCCTCGGTCAAATGAGCCAATCTTAACGCGGGCTTTTCCGTCCATGCTTAGACGTAAAAAACTAGTCAGGTGGATAATAAGTTCAATTTTTCAGCAATGTACGCTCCGACAACGGCTTCCGAACATTTACTTTTCCACCAATTCAAAGATTCCTGGTGTTTTTCTTGCATGAGTTGGTTGTTTGTAATCAGCTTTTTTAGTATCTCCTCTAATTCGCTCCAATCTCTTATTTGAATAGCAGGTGAGCCATCTAAAAACCATCGTGGAGGTAAAACTTCCGTCACTAAGATGCAACCATATTTCATTCCCTCAAAAAAGCGAATAGTTTCAAACGAAGTACCTCTAGGGACAAGGCATATTTTAGTATTCATCATTTTTTCAGAATAGCTGTTTCCATCTTCATTCACTGAATAATGAAAACCAGGAGTGATTGATAATTCAATTTTATAATCAGGATATTTTTCCTTGAAACTATTTAAACTTGATATCATTAATTTTCGAGAAAGGGTTTTTGGAGTTCCCAACCAGTACTTCAAAGACCATACAGGTAATGGTATTTGAACTAGACTGCCAGCAAAAAAAAATTCATAGGGGCGTGCTTCTATATCCTTTATTGGCAAATCCTTTGAGTTGCCATAGCCCTGTGGAATATCGTAGATGGGTGGAATTTTGGCTGTGCCGGATAGCAAACTCTTGAATTTGTAAAACTGATAATTTACCACCCAAGGCAGGCGGAAAACCAATATTCTGAGAAATTGAATCAGTGTCAAAAGGTTTATAACAGAAGGCTTGAGGATGGGATTACATCCAAGCATTGGGGATGTGCCAAGGCACTTAAATACAGCCTTTACCTTGTGAAAATACTTTGGTATGCGAGACCATTCATCTCCCTGCACAACAGCAACAACATTTTGTCCATATGATGGGAGTTCATCAATTTCGTCCCAAGTTATGTAAAATATTAAACCGCTGAGATTCAAACTTTTTTCCATAGCCTGGAACACTTTACTAAAATAATCACTTAAGCCGAGTTCAGTCGGTGGATTAGGGTCGTATATGTTCCAAGGAATTGGCTTTTGACCTCGTTTTATATAGATATAGTAATGATTGGAAAAGGAGTTATTTTTAGACATAGGGTTTAAGTTACAAAAACGTATAGAGTACAAACAATCGCAAGGCTCAACAGTTCATCCCCTGACATCTCAAAAATGGTGAAAAAAGTTTAATAAAAACCGGAACATTTTGACTTTTCAAAGTCCCTGAGAGTTGGATGGCACAAAGCCATAGACTGCAATAGTTTCACCCTAGTACAGTTGGGCGTAAATAAACAGACACAAATTGGAGATTTTTTTAATTGGAAGTCCCTAAATCTTGGTAAAACAACTTGGTGGTTTTTGCGGCTGTATTTGTCTTCGCAGAAAAAAAGTTTTATTACTCGTCTAAATGTAGATGAAGTAAAGTCCCTAGCACCAGAATTTGAAGTACAGGAAGTAACAGCTTCAATAGGGGATGCAGCATCAAAAGTAATCATTACCTCTGTGAGTGATATCGATAAGCTTGCATCATTGATTTTCAGGTGCTATGAAGCAGAAGCGACTAAGCATCAAGCATTCATACCAGATGCAACCAGAATGGAAAAATCAGCTTAACTCAGGGCATACATTCTAAAACAACACCGACCCGACTATCTTTTTGAAGTCGGGAATTTTGATGGGTGAATATCTGTAGACAAACGCAAATTCAAAGTAAGTAGGTGGACGAAAATATTTACAGTCATTGCGAGCGTAATGAAATGAAGCGTTCGCGGAGCGTGTCGCAGACAAGCAATCGCAAGGCTTTGAGATTGCTTCATTCCGCTTCGCTTCATTCGCAATGACGTTGTGTAATTAATTCTGTCCGAGTACTTAAAAGCAGATTTTAACGTCTGTTGTACATCCTGATTACTGGGTGGGGGCATGTGGTGGGCGTGGTTTTCCGGCAGACGAATGCATTTGCCGTCCAGACTTCCAGCTAGAGGGCGACCAAGTGCAAGATGTGAGGAAGCGAAGCGTATTGCCTTATTTTACTATAAATACTAAGTAGTTAAACGTAAAACTGTAGTTTTAACAGCCTTTTTCTAAAAAAACTTGCCAACAAACACGTAGTTGAAATTTCACTTACGTAGATTTGCGGAAATTAAAAAATAAAGCCGTCATCCTCCTAAAGACATATTACTATAGGTAAGTAACAAACTTACCTGCTGACTCTTTAAGATATCCCGATAGCGACTTGTTTGAAGCTCACGCATTTACGCGATCGCGCTACTTGTCGATAAATTAAGCGCGGCGCTGATTATTCACAGATGTGTATAGCTGTTGTAAAGAGACTTTTCGTGAGCAGCATTCTCAAGCCATCACTCTTACACCTTCCCTACTTTTTGAAACGAGCAATAACCGGTAGTAAAAAAAGGCAAGTTGTAATTAAATAATTGTTAGGAAAATTTAATGAATACTCTAACTGTTAAAAACGAAACAACAAGGCTTAAGGCTCTGCGTCAGTATCAAATTCTCGACACTCCACCAGAAGAGGTATTTGACGATCTGGCATTTTTAGCCGCGCAAATTTGTGGCACAGCGATCGCCGTAATTAATCTCATAGACAGCAACCGTCACTGGTTCAAAGCCAAAATCGGGCTGGATGTCCAGCAAATGCCTAGAGATATTGGGTTTTGTGCGTTTTGCATCGAAAAAGGCGATAGTTTGGTTATCCCTGACACCTTGGCTGATGAACGATATGCTTCAGCTTCTGTAGTTACGTCTGAACCTTATGTAAGATTTTACGCTGGTGTACCTTTGATAACACCAAGCGGAGAAGCGATAGGGACTGTGTGTATAGTTGATAACCAACCAGGCAAAATTAGTTTAGAACAGCTAGAAGCACTCAAAGCAATTAGCCGTCTGATAATTAGACAATTAGAAATCCGGCGAAATTTAACTGAATTAGCAAGCATTAAAACTGACTACAAGCAAGCAAAAGAAGCACTACACGAAAGTGAATGTACACTATACAGCTTTTTCGACAGCGCACCAATGATGATGGGAACTGTGGAGCTAAGGTATGATGACATCAAACATATTTCTGACAATGCCGCTAGCGCCAAATTTTTTGGAGTCACTCCAGAAGCGATGAAAAATCGCTTTGCGAGCAATATGGGTGTACCTCAAAAGTATGTACGTGAGTGGATTAATCACTGCCGTCAAGCAGAAAAAAGGCGATCGCCTGTCAGTTTTGAATATCTTCACGAAACTGGGGAGACTAAAAAATGGCTCAGAGGTACTGTCTCTTCAATTGCTGCATGTTGCAGTAGCCCCCAGAGATTTGCTTATGTAATTGAGGATATCACAGAGCGCAAACAAGCAGAACAGCAAATCCGCGAACAAGCAGCATTACTTGATATCTCTACAGATGCAATTGTTGTGCGAGATTTATCCAACAAAATTTTATTATGGAACAAAAGCGCCGAAAAGCTTTATGGCTGCAAAGCCGAAGAAGCTGTGGGCAAGAATATTAGTCAATTATATGATGAACCATTGCCGCAACAAGAAATTTATCAGACTGTTTTGGAACATAACTCTTGGCATGGTGAGTTACAAAAGTATACCAAATCAGGTAAAAAAATCATAGTTGAAAGTCGTTGTACTTTAGTTCGTGATGAGTATCAAAAAGCTAAATCAATTTTGGTTGTAGACACCGACATTACACAGAAAAAACAACTAGAAACGCAATTTTTACGTGTCCAGCGGATGGAGAGTCTCGGCACACTTGCTAGTGGTATTGCTCATGATTTAAATAATATGCTGTCACCGATTTTAATGTCAGTGCCACTATTAAAGGCAAAACTTTCGGATGACCGCAGTCACAAGGTACTATCGATAGTCGAAAACAACGCCAAACGCGGTGCAAGTTTGGTTAAACAAGTGCTTTCTTTTGCGCGGGGAATTGAAGGCGATCGCACTGTGCTTCAGCTAAAACATCAGATTTTAGAAATGAAACAAATTATGGAGCAAACATTTCCCAAATCAATTACAGTTGAGAAAGAAATTCAGCCAGACTTATGGCAAATTAGTGGTGATAGCACCCAAATACATCAGGTATTAATGAATTTGTGTGTCAATGCTCGTGATGCTATGCCCAATGGAGGCACATTAAACATTTCTGCTAAGAATATCTTTATTGATGAAAACTTTGCCAAAATGCAACTTGATGCGAAAGTTGGTTCATATATACTGTTGAGTGTTGCAGATACAGGAATCGGCATTTGTCAAGAGACGTTAGATAGAATTTTTGAGCCATTTTTCACCACAAAAGAGTTTGGTAAAGGCACAGGTTTAGGACTTTCAACAGTAATGGGCATTGTTAAAGGTCACGGAGGCTTTCTCACCACATCAAGTACGCTCAACAAAGGCACAAAATTTCAAGTTTATTTGCCAGCGGTGAATACAGATGCAATTCGGCAAGAAGAAAATCAGGAAATACTCACCGGACATGAAGAATTGATTTTGATTGTCGATGACGAAGCCTCGATTCGCGAGATTACCACAACCTCTTTAGAAAAATATAATTATAAAGCAATTACTGCAAGTGATGGCATTGAGGCGATCGCACTGTACGCCCAGCATAAAAACGAAATTAAAGCCGCAATTATTGATATGATGATGCCCAACATGGATGGAGCCACCACCATTAATACTTTGAAAAAAATGAATCCGCTACTGCCTATTATTGCAGTTAGTGGATTGCCAACATGCGAACAAGTCCTATTAAATAAAACACATAAACACGCAGCCTTTTTGCCAAAACCCTACACGACACAAGAATTATTACACACTTTACATAAAGTCCTTAGTCCTTAGTGACGCTAGCATAAGGTATGGGGCATCGGGCATTGGGCATTGGTTAAGAGTTTATAATTCATTAATGTTAAGGTTTGAGCCTTAGAAGCTGAAACTTCGTGCTTGGAACTCGAAATTTCGTGCTTGGAACTCGAAATTTCGTGCTTGGAACATGAAACTTCGTGCTTGGAACATGAAACTTCGTGCTTGGAACATGAAACTTCGTGCTTGGAACATGAAACTTCGTGCTTAGAACATGAAACTTCGTGCTTAGAACATGAAACTTCGTGCTTGGAACATGAAACTTGATGCTCGCAACTCTAAAATTCTCGTTTTTCTCGTTACAGGGCTGCTGCCTTGTAATGTAACTACAGAGGCTCTGCCTCCTGTAAAATCTGGAGGCAGAGCCTCCGGTAAGCATTCCCAGTCTCTGACTGGGAACGAGTTAGAATGCCAGCGTGCCCAATGCCCCGTGCCCCATGCGAACGTGCCCCGTGCCCCATGACCAATGACTAATCTAATTTTGGTTGTAGACGACGACGATTTAATAAGAATGCATCTGTGCGACTTGATGCAACAAGCAGGATATCAGGTGGCAGAAGCAAGTAATGGTTCCGAAGCGCTAGCTGCTTATACTCGACTACAGCCAGAAATAGTGCTGATTGATGCCATTATGCCGGTGATGGATGGATTTACCTGCTGCACCGAATTACAAAAACTTCCTGGTGGGGCAGACACACCCATTTTAATGATTACCGCTCTTTACAATCAAGCATCTGTAGAGCGGGCTTTTGCAGTCGGTGCGACTGACTATATTACCAAACCGATTCAATGGGAAGTATTGCGTCAACGAGTGCATCGTTTGATGCAAGCTAGCCTTCATGTGAAGGCATTGCGACAGCAAACAGAGCAAGCGCAACTGCGAGAAGCGCAATTGCGGATGGCATTAGATGCAGCTCGCATGGCTACTTGGGATTGGGATGTCGTCACCAATCAAATAACTTGGTCGGATAACTTAGAAGTGCTTTTTGGCTTGGAACAAGGTAGTTTTGAGACTACTTATGCAGCTTTTATTGAATGTGTATTTCTTGAAGATCGCAATTTTATCAGCCGCTCAGTAATCGAGGCAATTCAAAAAGAGGGAGAATACGACATCGAATATCGCTTTGTTGCCCGTGATGGTAGCCTGCGTTGGGCAGCAAGTAAAGGAGTTGTTTTTCGCGACTCCTCCGGGATGGCACAGCGAATGTCTGGGGTAACAATCGACATCACCAAGCGCAAGCAAGCGGAAGAAGGGCTGGAACTTTACGCTAATCGGCAAGCGTTAGTAGCAGAACTTAGCCAAAGCGCTTTAGCTGGTACAAATTTAACTACATTAATGAATTCAGCCGTGACGCTGATTGCCCAATCCCTGAAAGTTGAGTATTGCAAAGTTTTGGAACTACTGCCAAATGGTGAGGCATTATTGTTACGGGCAGGTGTAGGCTGGCAACCAGGGCTAGTAGGAAAGGCGACCGTCGGCACCGACATAAATTCTCAAGCTGGCTACACTTTGTTTGCCGGTGAACCAGTTATTGTCAAAGACCTGCGTACAGAAACTAGGTTCAACGGATCGCGGCTGCTGCATGACCATCAAGTAGTTAGCGGTATTAGTGTTATTATTCACGGGTTAGAGCGTCCTTTTGGCGTTTTAGGGGCACATACAACACAAGCACGCAACTTCAGCCGTGACGAAATTTATTTTCTCCAAGCTATTGCCAATATTTTGGCTACAGGCATTGACCGTCAAAAGATGGAAGATGCCAAAACCGAAAGTGAGCAACGCTGGCAGTTAGCTGTGCAGGGTACTAATGATGGGATTTGGGACTGGAACGTTAAAACATCGGAGATGTTTTTCTCAACTCGTTGGAAAGAAATGCTCGGTTATGAAGAGGAAGAGATTTCTAACCATTTAGATGAATGCTCTACACGAGTACATCCAGATGATATCCTTCGGGTGAAAGAACTTATTCAAGACCACTTTGCCAAAAGAACTCCGTTTTACATCAGTGAGCATCGAGTGCGGTGTAAAGATAATACTTACAAATGGATTTTGGCTCGCGGTCAGGCACAGTGGGATGAAGATGGTAATGTAATCAGAATGGCTGGTTCTTATACGGATATTACTGAGCGTAAACTCGCAGAAGAACAACTGCACCGAAGTGAAGAGCGTTTCCAGATAGTTGTCCGTGCGACTAATGATGTTGTCTGGGACTGGGATTTATTGACAAATCAGGTGTGGTGTAATCAAAATGTGCAGATACTTGGTAACTCGATAGAAAATGCCACTTTAGATACTAAATGGTGGCGCAAACACTTACACCCAGAGGATAGGCTGAGGGTTGTTTCTAATATGAACGCGGCGATCGCTAGTGGTCAGCAATTTTGGTCGAATGAATACCGCTTTCAACGTGGCGATCGCTCCTATGCTGACATTTTAGATCGCGGTTATGTCGTTTATGACAATACAGGCAAAGCTGTGCGGATGATTGGGGCGATGATGGATATGAGCGATCGCAAGCGAGTAGAAGAAGAATTACTCAAACAAAACATGCGATCGCAATTGCTCAACGATGTGACCGTCAAAATTCGCGAGTCTTTAGATATTGACGAAATTCTCCACACCAGCGTCACCGAAGTGCAACAAGTGCTAAACGCAGACCGTGTAGTTATCTTTCGGTTGTGGTCTGATCGTTCGGGAACGATAGTCAAAGAAGCTGTAGTTCCCGGTTTCCCAGTGCTTCAGGCACGAAATATTATCGACCCTTGCTTTAATGAACGTTACATCCAAAAATACCGCCACGGCAGAATTGGTTCTATTCACGACATAGACAACACTAACATCGCTCCTTGCTACTATCAAATGCTGCAATCGTTTGGTATTAAAGCTAATTTAGTTGTGCCGATTCTCTTTAAAAATCAACTTTGGGGACTGCTAATTGCCCATCAGTGCGCTCATCCCCGCAACTGGACTACCTGGGAAGCACAACTTTTGCGACAACTAGCAGACCAAATCGGTATTGCTGTCTCCCAAGCGCAACTTTTAGAACAAGAAACTCGCCAACGCGAAGAATTAGCCCGCTCTAATGAAGAACTGCAACAATTTGCTTTTATTGCCTCCCACGATTTACAAGAGCCACTGCGGAAAATTAAAACATTTGGCGATCGCTTAAAAGTGACTTGCGGCGATGCATTCACTGAACAAGGAAGCGATTATCTCCAACGAATGCAAAACGCCGCTCAACGAATGCAAATTTTGATTGAAGACTTGCTGACACTTTCACGAGTTACCACCAGAACACAACCTTTTGTATCTGTAGATTTAGCACAAATAACACAAGAGGTGTTGTCTGATTTAGAAGTGACTATCCAGCAATCCGTTGCATGTGTGGAACTAGGCAAGTTAGCTACCCTTCGCGCCGATCCGCTCCTGATGCGTCAATTGTTACAAAACTTGATCGGCAACGCCATCAAATTTCACCGTCCACAAGAACCGCCTTTTGTCAAAATCTACACTGAAGTTACTAGAGCGATTAACGGTTCAGAATTTTGTCAGATCATCGTCGAAGATCGAGGTATTGGATTTGACGAAAAGTATCTCAGTCGCATCTTTAACGTTTTTCAACGTCTCCACGGTCGCAGCGAATATCAAGGTACGGGCATCGGTTTAGCTATTTGCCGCAAAATTGCCGAACGTCATAATGGAAGTATTACAGCCACAAGTATACCAGGACACGGAGCAAAATTTATTGTCACTTTACCAATGTAGTTGCCTTTCGTGATTTTTTATTGCTCGCCAGGGTTTATCATACCTCCATAGAGATTTTTTATCTTATTACACTACTTCATAATTTGTTGCGATTTAATACCAATTAGATACAATCACCAGCGCTAAGGAGAAAATTCATAGTGAAAGGTCGGCAAACAAGCGTCACAATTTTGATGGCGGATGATGATGAAGATGACTGTTTGTTAGCTCGTGAAGCATTGGCAGAAAGCCGATTGTCAAATGAGCTACACATCGTCAGTGATGGTGAAGAGTT
>JBPCQW010000527.1:0-19087 GCA_050997715.1 Hassallia sp. | reverse complement strand
GTTATAACACCAAAGCCGACAGTTACACCACCAAAGCCGCCAGGTACACCACCAAATCCGCCAGTTACACCACCAAATCCGCCAGTTACACCACCAAATCCGCCAGTTACACCACCAAATCCGCCAGTTACACCACCAGCTAAACCAAGCACATGAAATTATCCGACTGAATCAAACATTTAGTTGGGTTAAGTTAAAAAACAATTCAAGCAAAGCTAGTAGTGGGTCAAGGACTAATTGAGGGATAGATTTTCTGTAGAGACGGCGATTTATCCCGTCTCTCTAACCATCAAAATTAATGGGACAGACACTAAGGACTGGGTATCGGAGAAGAAGCCGCTTAATTTTTGATTTTTCCCTGTCTTAAGACTTCCGGTTTAACCGGAATATTTTTATATTTAGCTATTAACCCTAGATCGCTTTAATCTAATTCCCATAATGGTTACAAGCTATCGGTAATAATTTATTTACATATTTTTAATTTATGAATTATCAATGAGTTAATAAATAAGAAAAAGTTTATGGCGCAAATAACAGACCTAACCTGGCAACAATTAGAAACCGCTTCTGGATCGGCTTTGATAATCGTCGATAACAGCTTAGGACCTTTATTAAGGTTGTCCGCTGGGGATTCTCGATAATTAACTTTCAATAAGAGCGATCGCTCGGTGAGAAATTGCTGTGTGCATGGCATGAAAACCGTACCCACAGCACTATTTATATTTGCTAGCCTAGTGATAATGAAAATAATCCTGATGGTGGTGGGGTAATTGCTCAATATCTATCGGGTAATAAAACTTTATTAAAAGTAATACAAGAGACAGAATTATGGCAGCTTCTGAATCTAAAGTCACCCGTTTCTATAACCAAGAAGATGTACAGCAAATTCTTCATTTAGCGATCGCTCGTCAAGCAGACGACAAAGATAAAGAATTTTCTTACGAACAACTCTTAGAAATCGCCGCAGAGTTAGAAATTCCTCCAGAGTCTTTGAAACTAGCAGAACGCGATTGGTTGGACAAACACGGAGAAATGCAACAACGGAAAGCTTTTAACATTTATCGTCAAACAAGATTCAAGAAGCGTTTCGGTAATTATGCAATTGTCAATAGTGTTTTGATATTAGTCAATTTGCTTAGTGGTGGTCTTTCGTGGTCGCTTTACATTTTGTTATTCTGGGGACTCGTAGTAGCCTTTGATGCTTGTAATACTTATCAAACTAACAGCGAAGAATACGAAATTGCCTTTCAAAAATGGTATCGCAAGCATCAACTAAAACAAACATTTAATACAGTTTGGAATAAGTTTTTTATCAAAGCATAAATGACGTATGCGGTAAAAAGGATCTGCCAAATCAGATTTACCCTAATGTCCTAGGTTCCCCATTCTCAATTTCCATCTGTATATAAGCTGAATACAAAGGCTGCGGAGGCAGCCTTTGTATGTGTAGCCTTATTATTCTAGGGTTTGGGCGCATTGGCAAAGGTAAAATGAGCATAACCCTTAAACCTCAGCCAATAAAAACTATGAAAAGAATGGTATGAAAAAGTTGGCAATCCTTAATATGGTCATGATATGACTTTTTAAGGTTTATTAGGCACATTTGGTGCTTGGATTGTACAGGGTTTAATATTGCACTGTTGCTCGTAAAGCTTTTGAACGTAGGATTCTTGCCAACTCAAAGGAACTTCTAGTAATCCCAGCGGTCCTGTAATTGCTTGTCCGAGAAACAGTAACAGAGCGAGAGTATTTAAAGCGATATGAATTTGGCGCCAGCGATTTGTTTTATCCTTATAGATTTCTGGCAAAATTGCGAGAGAGAAAATCATCAACAAAGCGACAGTAATACCGTAATAGTAGTGAGAAAAATACCAAGTGTCAGTTTTACGATAGATACCATCCTGACAACCAAGCACTACTAAAGCTATCCCACTGAGGGTAGCAAAAATCGCCCGCCATTTCCGATCGCCTGCTTTATAAAGTAAAGCCAACGAAGCGATCGCTGCGACAAAAAACAACGTCAGCAAGATAACTTGAAATGGTGCTTTTGTCCAAAGTTGTTTTTCTAAGATGTTGCCATATATATCAAAAGCCAACGCTAGTAAAACAATCCCGACAACCGATCCTGTCAACCAGCGTCCTAACTTGACATGCTCCTGTCCGACAACTGGGGGAATTTTACTTTTACCGTCTGTTGCAGTTTGCAAGCGTCGCTGACGAACTTGCAAAGCACGGTTGACGACGATACCGATTAAAGGAAAAACAACAATTACAGCGATCGCTGGATGCAACAGCAAAATCACATCTTTCAATTCCATATCAGACCTCTAGAAGACTACGGTATTTTTGGGAAATCACCACTAAACAAAGCATCCGAATTGGTAGTGAAACTGATCTGAAACCAAACCCTTCCTTCTTCTGAATTTATCTGGAAATAAAATTTAGTTTCTAGTCAACATTTTCTCACGTAAGTGTACGTTTCCAACTCGCATCAGCCTTTCACAAGTGCGATCGCACTTGTATGAGCTTTGCGAGCGAATAACGCTCTTGGTTTGAACAAAACTTTAAATAGTAGCAATAAAGATTGTAACTCTCCAGGTGTCAAAGAGCGCCGCCACTGACCAGGACGACAGAACAGCATTTTTACTAAGCAACGATGCTGAGAAAGACTTACCGATTCAAACATAACTCGAACTGTGGGAAATCCTTCTTGAAGGCTAGTTTGCGTAACAATGCCTTGCAAATTTAATTTTGCCTCCAGAATTTCCACAGTTACGGGTAAGATTTCTCCTGGCTTTATTTCCGGCAAACCCCCTTGTGTTAAGGCAATTTCTGCTCCTATTTCCGAAATATTTGTGGTTATCCCCCACAGCGACAATTTTTCTTCAGTATCATTTTTTATATCTAATCGCACTGTGCGACGCAAATCAAACCAAGCGTAGGGATCGGGTTTGGGAATATCCAGCAAAACCAACAAAGCAACGGCTAGCACAATCAGATTATAAGCGCTCCACAGCCAACCTAAACCGAGTCCCTTAACTTGTTGGGCAACTTCTAAGGGCATTGTCTGCCAAGCACCTTTGAGCATAAACATCCCCAAATTGCGCCATAGGCTGACTGCCGTAGTGATAAATAATACAATCAAAGGTAAGGCTAGTTTCCAATTGAAAGAAAAGCGATCAGTTGCAGTTCCCTTTGGTGTCACCTGGAAACCGCGAGAAAACGGATTAAGCATAACTTGAATTACCGTCCATGCAAGGGGAAATGTCAGCACAACTGAGTATATATCTGACAATAATGCCGAACGGCTGCGGTAATTCAGCCAGGAAAATACTGATAATTGCACTAGATAGTAGGGGAAAAAGAAATACAGCACTTCACCGGGATTTGCTCTAATCGGGATCGCTCCCAAAAACGAATAAGCTAAAGGTGCAATCAGAAAACCAACACGAGCAATACTCGTAAACCAGTGTAGCAATCCTTCTAAGTGTGCCAGTCGTTGCCAAGGTCGCAATCCGCGAATGGTGAGGGGATTTGCCTCGATAAAAAATGCTTGGAGTGTACCTTGCGCCCACCGTAGGCGTTGAGTTGCTTGATCTGCCATGTTGTCAGCTGCCAAGCCTGCACTCAATTTTTCATCTAAATAAACTAAGCGATAGCCCTGAGCCGAAAGTCGAATGCCGGTAAAATAATCTTCGCTCAGAGAGTCGGTAACAAAACCGCCAACTGATTTTAACGCACTTCGCCGCACCACAAAAGAAGTACCAGAGCAAATTACACTGCCTGCACTATCGCGAAGCGGTTGAATTTGGCGGTAAAATACTTCTTCTTCGGGTGTGAGAATGTTCTCTAATCCCAGATTGCGAGCAATCGGATCGAAGTTGTAAAAGCTTTGCGGAGTCTGCACCAAGCCAACTTCTTGATCTTGAAAAAAGCCAAGTGTGCGTGTGAGAAAATTCTCCGTGGGGACAAAATCAGCATCAAAAACGACAATAAAATCGCCAGAAGTGTGAGCGATCGCCTGATTCAAATTTCCGGCTTTTGCGTAACGATTATCAGCGCGTGTCACGTACTCACAACCTAACTCCAGAGCCAGCGCCTGCACTTCTGGACGTTTGGTATCATCTAACAAATAAACTTTTTTGTTTGGGTAGTCCAGAGCTTGACAACCGATGATTGTCCGCTGCAAAATAAAAATTGGTTCGTTGTAAGTTGGTACTAAGATATCTACACTCGGCGTGAAAGTGCCTTCAATTACAGCAGCTGCTTTTTGGTCTGCTTCCCAAGGACGCTCTTTGTGCTTCAGCATCAAAAACATCTGAATCAAACCACTACTGAGCATCAGCATTTCCAAGAAAAACAAAGCCAAACTGAAAGTACCATTTACAGGGTTGCTCAGGTTGAGAGTCGAAAGCGATCGCCAAACAATATATCGGATAGTCAACACCAATAGAATTCCCACCACTATAAATCGCGAGCGAGCGCGAGGTACAGGGGAAATTTTCATAGTTACTAAAGCGATCGCTAGTAAAATAACAGTCGGAGCAAGCAGATACTTTCCTGCTACCATTGGCACTTGCAGCCACATTGGTGGTGAAGCTTGCAGGACGTTTATAATAGCAAAAATATTAGTGATAGTGCCTTCCCCTGCAAACCACCCCGCTACAATTGCAGCAGATATAGCGATCGCACCCAGCATTATTAAAGATGCCCATTGGGGACGCATCACTGGTTTGGAGATTCGATCCAAACGTTGAGCACCAATTTTGGACATTTTCATGATTTATTAGTTTTGGCGATCAAGCCTATTAAAAACAACGTGAATTTTTAGTTGAAATGTTACACCATTGCTGGTAAACGAGTTAGGAGTTAGGATAACTCCACTCATGAAGGGATATTTCAACATCGTTTACATAGGGATGAGGGTTTAAACCAATCTTAATTAAGCGGCTTTACACACGCATCCCTGTGTAACTTTTGGCTTTTGACTCCTAACTACTTCTTCCTAAGTTTAATATTTGGCTTACTTTACTTCAGCAGCTGGGAACTTAGTCACTTTACCTTTCTTGGCCGCGACAACTACATCGAAGTTTGTACATAAAGAGAACGTTACATTACTCTTTTGGCTATAAAGGTTAACTACCATACCTGCACCACCTGGTTGAACACCGATGGGTGAAAGCTCTTTGGGAAAGTATTGCCGCATCATCTGGGCACTCTCAGGTTTACCCTTATTTGCAGTGATCATTGCAATCTTTTGGTCAACAGTCAAGCCTGTAGTCCCATTCGTCTCTTGGGCTGATACTTGAGCTAGTGAAGGATTAATTACGTTTAAGGGAACATTGGAAAATGTGAAAAAACTAACTAAAGCAGCACTTCCAAGTAAATATGTGAGTTTCATTTGTTACTCCTTGTTTTTAAGTTATCCTTCGACTTCTCAAAGCATCTCAGTTACTACTGAAGGTCATCTGAGAAGCAAACCATGATTTTCATGAATTTATGCTGGTAATAAATTCAGTTAAAACTCAGCCTTTTCTCAGATAATCATGGTATGGAGTGATTATAGTTCGTCGCGGGTACAAAAACCAAGCCTACGATTAAGCGGACTGTTTACAGCAATTTTCATGTTATTTAGACCATATTCTTGTTTCTTCATTTCTTCCTTTGCGCCTCTGCGGCTTTGCGTGAGATAAAAATAATGTGGTTCATTTACGTGAAAATCGCTGTAAGTGATTAGTTTGCCTTCGCAAACAAAATTGTAGAGACGTTCCGACGGAACGTCTCTACGGCAAATTAGGGATTTTATCGCAATATTCAGCCCAGGTGTAAATTTAGCCAAAAAGTAAGAGCGAAAAACTCCGCCCCATTATTGCATCAAATTTGCTGTGCAGTTACCTGTTGTTGCTTTTGGGATTGCTGCAAATAAGCATACAATCTATTCAGTGCATTCACGTAAGCTTGAGCCGAGGCAACTATGATGTCTGTATTCGCAGCGTGTCCAGCAAACACTTGAGATTCATACCGTAGGCGGATGGTTACTTCCCCAAGTGCATCAATACCTTCTGTTACCGACTGTACGGAAAACTCAATTAACTGATTTGGGACATTAACCACGCGGTTAATTGCTTTATAAACTGCATCTACAGGTCCTGTACCGATCGCTGCGTCAGTTAATTCTTCACCTTCTGGAGTGCGGAGGGTGACAGTTGCGGTGGGACGAGCGCGATCGCCACTCGAAACTTGCACCAACTCTAATCTAAACAAATCGGGTGCTTGTTGAATTTCATCGTTAACGATCGCTTCCAAATCCCAATCAGAAATTTCTTTCTTTTTATCCGCTACTTCTTTGAACCTAACAAATGCTTTATTTAATTCGCTTTCTGAAAGTTCAAAGCCCAATTCTTTCAACCGAGTACGGAAAGCATTTCTGCCTGAATGTTTACCCAAAACGATTTGATTGTCTGCCAATCCAATCAATTGGGCATCCATAATTTCATAGGTGAGCTTGTTTTTTAATACACCATCTTGGTGAATCCCAGATTCATGAGCAAAGGCATTTGCGCCGACTATTGCTTTATTTGCTTGCACTAACATTCCCGTCAAATTGGAAACTAAGCGCGAGGTTTTATAGATTTGCCGCGTGTCAATATTCGTCAGTGATTCTTCGGATTCAGTTGGTCTTCCTAAGAACGGATTAAAATATTGTCGTCGCACATGCAAAGCCATAACTAATTCTTCTAGTGCGGCATTTCCTGCACGTTCACCAATTCCATTGATGGTGCATTCTAACTGCCTTGCGCCATTTTTCACAGCTTCTAGGAAGTTAGCAACTGCCAAGCCTAAATCATTATGTCCGTGAACGGAAATAATGGCTTGGTCGATGTTGGGGACATTTTCTTTAATTCCCTTAATTAGCGCTCCAAATTCGCTGGGGGTAGTATAACCCACTGTGTCCGGAATGTTAACTGTTGTTGCGCCGGCTGCGATCGCTCGCTCTAATACTTGGTAAAGAAATTCTGGATTGGAACGCACAGCATCCATCGGTGAAAATTCTACATCTGCCATGAAGCTCTTGGCATAAGCTACCATTTCTTCGGCGATCGCTAAAACTTCTGAGCGTGACTTCCGCAACTGATACTCTAAATGGATATCAGAGGTGGAAATAAATGTGTGAATTCTCCCTTTCACGGCTGGTTTTAATGCGGATGCGGCAGCTTCAATATCTGCTTTAATCGCTCTTGCCAAACTACAAATTACCGGACCATTTTCTGTGCCGACAATTTCCGCGATTTTGCTCACTGCCTGAAAATCTCCAGGACTGGCAAAAGCGAAACCCGCTTCGATAACATCTACCCCAAGACGGGCTAGTTGCTTGGCGATCGCCAGCTTTTCGTCTATATTCAAAGTCGCACCCGGACACTGCTCACCATCTCGCAGGGTCGTATCAAAAATGATAATTCGCTCTTCGTTGTTGTTCATTTTATCTCGTTCTTTAATTTCTACTTTTTCTGGGAAATATCTTTAATATTAATTTTCTTTACTCCTAATTTGTAAATAATTGTTAAGAATATCAACCCTCTGTTTTTTCTATTTTATCTCGGATATCGTTCAAATCTATATATCTATCAGTAGCATTACGTAATTCTCTCGCTATCATTCCTTCAGTCGATACTACTGTTATATAAGTATTTTTTCCTCTTAATAATTCTATTGCTCTTTCAAAATCTCCATCACCACTAAATAAAACTACTCGATCATATTGTTCTACTGTATTAAACATATCTACAACAATTTCTATATCTAAATTTGCTTTTTGTGAATAACGACCGGAGGAATCATCATAATATTCTTTAAGAATTTTAGTTCTGACTGTATATCCCAAACTGATTAGAGCATCCCTAAACCCTCGCTGATCTTGTGGGTCTTTTAAGCCAGTGTACCAAAAGGCATTGATTAAGGCTGTTTCGTGATGCTCGTTTCTAAAATATTCTAAGACGCGTCGTGGATCAAAAAACCAGCCATTTTTTTGTTGAGCATAGAACATATTGTTTCCATCTACAAAAATAGATAGACGATTCATTGGAGAACCCATAGTATAGTTACACCTAATATATATAGAAAAGCATTTAGATTGAACAATAGATTATAGCAATAATAAAATGACAAATTTGCTAATATCTATAAACTATATCGTCATTTATAGCTTTGACGTTACCTCTTTCAAATGATAAAATCGGCTGAAACATTGGAGTGGGCTTTTAATTGGGGGCTGAACCTTTTTACTCCAGGTAGTATAATGCCAACCCGCAATGCGTCTTTCAGAATCGAGAAGAAATAAATGCGTAATCTTCATACTTGATATTCAAGACCCCACCAACGCTCTCTAACACACGGATAAAACGCTTTATTTTTATGGAACACCTCTACAATAAATACCCTGCGATCAAAATCTAGCAAGAAAATTGACTGGTGAGACAGCTTAATTAGCCATATAACAGTTAAGTTTACTCCTAAAGAGGTATGCGTAGGCTGAGAGTAAGATATGATCATCCTTATCTATAGATTTTGTCTTTAAAGTAATTCACAACATGCCTTTAAAGCTACTTTCTAGCTAGATTAACGGATTTGCAATGTCACGAATGCCCGTCTCTATCTCTGTGAGGACACCAGACATCGTTAGAATGCGATCGCGCTTTCCCCGTCACGAATGTACATCCGCTCATCACAGAACATCAGAGGTATTATAGAATTGAGTATACTTACGCTCGTTGGAACCGAACCTAGCTTCAGTCTGTCGAACAATCATATATAGTCACTTGGATTACTAAAATATATGAAGCTATATTTCGTTTCTGACTTTATATAAGAGCTTTACTTACGATTTGGTAAAACAGAAAGAATAAGTTACAAATGTATAAGTTTTTCATTTAAGTATTATGGCAAGATAGTGGGACTATAACAGGGTGTAAATAAATAAAATCCTTGTACGTAAATCTATGAATAACACGATATGGCAGAAGAACCTAAATTTAGCTTACCTAAAAAATATGTCTCTGCTGCCAATAGACTGTCAAGTAAATCGACAAAAACGACTGCAATAGCTAAGAGAGGTTTCTCAAAGCAGATGACTCGCTTAGGTCATCTACTTGCTGGTACTTCCGCATTAGGTGCAGCATTGCTGAGTGCTTCTGGTTTAGGTTTAACGCAATTGATGGAAAGTCAAGCACTTTCTACTTTTTATCAACTGCGTGGCTCTGTAATGCCGCCAGAAAATATCGTAATATTGGCAATTGACGATCAGTCAACATCAACTCCTGGACAATACTATCAAGCAGACCCGAAGCAGTATGCTTACTTAGAACCGCTGCAAAAATTTCCTTACAAACGTGAGGCATACGCTCAGGTAATTGATAAGTTGATGAAAGCGGGCGCACGCTCGGTTGCATTAGATGTAGTATTTGATCGACCTAATCTTGACAATACTGCCGACGACCAAAAGTTGCAACAGTCATTGCAACTTTATGGTGACAAAGTTACTTTAGGCGCACTGTACGAATATTTTGAGACCCATCAAGGTAAATTTTGGCAACTATCACAGCCGTCCGCACAGTTTCGTACAGGATCGGTATCGATTGGCTCGGTTAATTTCCCCCTAGAGGTAGATGGCAAAATTCACCGTTTTGCGAGTGAATTTCCCAAGTTGTTAGCCGAAAACGAAAATTTTGACCCAGCAGATAAAATCCCATCTTTTGATGAAGCGGTACTTGGAACAGCAAACGTGAAATATCCGCGACCAAAAGGCGATCGCATTTATTTTTACGGTTCTGGGGGAACATTTGAGCATATTCCTTTCTGGTACGTACTCGACCCGGAAAATTGGAACTCTTATTTAGAGCAAGGAAAAGTTTTCAAAGACAAAATAGTTTTGATTGGCGCCACAGACAAGTTAAGTAATGATTATCATCCCGTAGGTGCTGCCCCAAGTGCTGAAGAAATGGCAGGGGTAGAAATTCATGCGAATGCGATCGCTACTTTAATGCAAGGAAAAGCGATCGCTCAAGCAATTAAAAATCCATTTCTACAAGGTTTGTTTGTACTGTTTTTAGTTGGTGGATGTGTGCTGATAATTACTCGCAGTAAGCGAGGGATCATTAGATTTTTCGCGATGATTGCTCTAGCAACCATTTGGGGCGGAATTAGTTATTCTATTTTTATATATAATCAGTTAATTTTACCGACTACAGTGCCAATGATGGCGATGGGTGCGATCGGACTTTCCTATCTGGGAACCGAAGTAGTTAAAGACAAATTAAGAAAAAGCCAATTAGTCAATATTCTTTACAAACATGCATCTAATCATGTAGCTCAAGAAATTATCAGCATGGAAGATGACCTGCAAGACCTGCTTCAGCAAAGAGAAAAAGCAATAGCGGGTAAAATACTTGACGGACGCTACAAAATTGTCAAAGTTTTAGGTTCAGGAGGATTCAGCGAAACCTACATTGCAGAAGATACCAGACGTCCGCAAAACCCGCTATGTGTTGTTAAGCAGTTAAAACCAGGCAATACTAAATCAGAAAGCTTAGAAATTGCCAGACGTTTGTTTAAATCAGAAGCGCAAACTTTAGAAAAATTAGGAACACATAACCAAATTCCTCAGTTATTGGCTTATTTTGAAGAAGACGAAGAATTTTACTTAATTCAAGAATATATAATCGGTCATCCTCTCAATCAGGAACTTACAGCAGGTAGACTTCTACCCGAAACCGCAGTTATCGAGATGTTGTGCGACTTATTGCAAACATTAACATTTGTTCATGACAACAGCGTAATTCACAGGGATATTAAACCCAGCAACATCATGCGACGAGATGACAACAAACTGGTACTAATTGACTTTGGTGCAGTTAAAGAAGTCAGCACACAACTGCTTGATAATCCAGAGCAAACAGCCTTTACCATCGGCATTGGTACTAAAGGTTATGCACCAAGCGAACAATGTTTTGGGCGTCCGCAATACAGTAGTGACATCTATGCAGTTGGCATGATTGGTATTAAAGCCTTGACTGGCAAACATCCCCATGAACTAGATAGAGATGAGTACGGAGAGTTGAAATGGCTCGGTAAAGCAAACGTCAGTCACGCTTTGGCAGAGATTCTTAATAAAATGGTGCTGGATGACTTTAAACAACGCTATCAATCTGCATCCCTAGCTCTGGAAGCGCTTGATGAGTTGAAAAGTTCTGAATATGGGCACTATGAGGCAAATACTTTATCTTTAGAAGATACAGACACTCCTACCACACCTTGGGTAGAAGTTACTGAAGACACTCCGCAACCACCATCTTCTACATCGATTTTTCCACGACCATTTGACAAATTCGATGGGACAGACCACTAGTACCCAGTCCCCAGTCCCCTTTTCAAAGTAAACTTGACCCAGCTAAAAACAGCTACGAATACGAGAAACTGCACAAGAACAATACTTGGACCAGAAGCAAAGTTGAAAAGACCCGATATAATTATGCCCGCGATGCTGGTGGTAGAGCCGAAAATAACTGACATTACCAGAAAGCGGCTAAAGTTATGACTTACCAGTTTCGCAATCGAAGCGGGAATTACTAAAAAGGCATTTACCAGTAAAACGCCGACGGCTTTAATCGCTACAGCAACGGCTAATGACAGCAATACTACAAATGCGTAGCGATACAATTGTACTGGAATTCCTTGAATCTCTGCCACGGCTGGGTTAAGGGTCAACAAAATTTGCTGCCGCAGGCTTGAAAGTAAGAATATGCTACTTAAGACAAGCACTAAGAGTGTCAAAATTAAATCTGTGGTATTGATAGCAAGAATATCGCCGAACAGCACACTCATCAAGTTGCCGCGATATCCTTGAATCAGGCTAGTGAGAATTACGCCTAGAGCTAATGCTCCTGACAAGACAATACTCAAAACGCTATCGCTACCTAAATCGGTTTTGTCAATTAAGTAGAGGACAACAACGCCAAAAACTAAAGTAAACGGTAGTAGCATCCAAGTGGGGTTTAACTGTAACAACACACCTAACGCTACCCCTACCAAGGCAGCATGACCAACAGCATGACTGAAAAAAGATAAGGAACGCAAGGTGACAAAACTACCTAAAACACCACCAAGTATTCCCATTAAAACAGCACCAGCGATCGCACGTTGCATGAAAGGAAATTGTAACAATGTCACCAAGTCATTACCATTGGTGACAGCTAGCCAACTCAAGAACCAATCATCGCTTAAATACATTAGTAATTTCTGATACTTTGTAATAGTTATACTGGAAGTATATAATTTTTCGACTCATAAAGTAATTGCACTTTAATTTCTCACGCTATGTCAGCCAAAAATACTGTTGTTTATACTGTCAATAATTCTCTTCCTAATACAGAAGATATACACAATGACGACCCAAAAGACGAGATAGATGGTGATAATGTGCAACCCCTACAAGAATGGCTGCTCAGTAGCGATAAAGCCCAACGCATGGCAGAATTTTTTAGCTTTTTAGGGGATGCTAATCGCTTGCGAATTCTCTCTGTTTTAGCCAAACAAGAACTTTGTGTCAGCGATTTAGCCGCATTATTAGAAATGAGTGAATCTGCTGTTTCTCATCAATTGCGAAACTTACGAGCAATGCGCTTAGTTGGTTATCGCAAACAAGGTCGCAATGTCTTCTATCAACTTCACGACAGCCATATTTTCCATCTTTACCAAGCTGTTGCAGAACACCTTGATGAAAGTGAGGAGTGAGGAGTTGAGAGCGCTGACCGTAGAGACGTTCCAGTGGAACGTCTCTACAACTCCTAATTTTTAACTCAGTGCTGATGATGGTAGCGACTGAAAAGAGGACTGTATGTTGCTAACAAATTTTCTGGTGAAAGAGCAATTTCTGGCTTTCCAGTACAAACAATAGTTTGATTGAGACAAAGAACGCGATCGCAATGCCGACTTACCATATCAATATCATGAGAAATCTGTAACACCGTCCAACCCTCTTCCTGCTTTAATTCATTCAACAAAGCATAAAAATCCGCCGCACCTTGCATATCAACCCCAGCAAACGCTTCATCTAATACCAACAACTTCCTTGGTATGACCAAGCAATAAGCTAGCAACACTCGCTTTAATTGACCACCGCTAAGAGTTCCAATAGCTTGATTTCGCAGATGGTAAGCATCAGTTCTTTGCAAAGCTTCTGCTACATCTGCTGATTTTTCCGAGTCTTGTTTCCACAGCCGATCAAAAAATGACTTTTCTCCCCCTTGTCCCCTTGTCCCTCTGTCCTCTTTCTTCACCCATCCCAATCCTACCAATTCACTAACAGAAATCGGAAAACTGCGATCAAATATGAAATTTTGCGGCATATAACCCAACTGATGACGTAAATGCCCTAGTCTTGTAATCGGACGACCAAATATTTCAACTGTCCCAGTACTGCGCGGAATCAAATCTAAAATCGCTTGTACTAAAGTACTTTTACCCGCACCATTTGGACCAACTATGGCTGTATTTGTTCCTGGTAATAATTCAAAAGAAACATCTCTCACGGCAGTTGTTTTGCCTTGGTATACAGTTAATCCGTCTACTTTTAAAATAGGAATATCATTAGTCATTAGTTATTAGTCCATTGTCTAAATGTTATTAGTAGGCACAATACTAAGCGTTCAATTATGAGTATTTTTAATTAACTCCTAACTCTTAACTCCTAACTACTTACAAGCAGTTTCTAAAGTTTGCAAATTAGCTTTCATTGCTTGAAAATAATATTGCGGATCTTTTTTTCCGGTTTCCAAAGAATCCAGCGGACGTAAAGTCAAATTCAAATCTTTGGAAAGGCTAATTAGCAATTTATTATCTACTCCAGGTTCGCTAAATAAAGCTTTAACTTTGTAATTTTTGACTGCATTAACTGCGTTTTGCACATCTGCTGGTGTAAGTTGATCTTCAGGAATTTCTACTACAGCAAGCTGCTTCAATTTGTAGCGTTGTGCTAGATATGGATATGCATCATGGAAAGTGACAAAGGTGCAGTTAGGAGTCTTTTGTAAAGTCTGTTCAAATTCGTTATTTAAAGTTTCTAATTGTTTGATATAATTGGCTGAATTAACTTCATAAGTAGTCTTATTTCCCGGATCGGCAGCAATTAAACCATCGCGAATATTGATAACTTGCTGTTTTGCCAAAACTGGATCTAACCAGACGTGGGGGTTTCCTTCAGCGTGTTCGTGTTCTTCTTTCGCGGTTTTTTCTACGGGAGAAATTTCATTTAAAGGTTTAATATTAATGCTGGCATCAATTTGAGCTAATTTAGGATTTTGGGCATTTTTTACTGTATTTTCGAGAAATTCTTCTAAACCCAAGCCGTTTTTTACCAATACATTTGCAGTCGCGATCGCTTTCACGTTATTCGGTGTAGCCTGGTATTCATGCACCTCCGTACCCGGTGGTACTAATATTTCTACATCTGCCGCATCTCCAGTCACTGCCTTAGTAAATATATACATCGGTAAAAACGTTGTCACTACCTTAGTTTTACCTGTTACCGAAGATGCTGGTGTAGATGCAGCCTCTTGTATTTTCGGTGATTGTTCCGAATTTTTAGCCTGATTCGTGTTCGCTTGGCTACATCCTGCAACTGTTAACAGTAATAAAGCAACTAAGGATAAAATGCCGTTTCTTTGTCTGCCTGTTTTATTTACTACACGAGTCTGGAGCATTATTTTCTCCCTTTTAATAGATGCTTGCGTATTGACAATGAGACTTATTCTATCTCATTATGAGAATAATAATTCTCATTCTCCCTATCTTTGCACTATAAAGCGATGGCTCCGCCAAAGCCTTCTCTACGAGACGCTCCGGGAAGCAAGCTATCCGCAGGGTACGGCTAAAGTACAATCTGCTATATTCTTGCAATAGTCTAATGTCGTTTTTCTTCAAGCTTTACTTAATGGGTAATCATTTCTAGATTTTTTCTTTTAAAAAATATGCTATTTACTGATAAATTAATTGAGAAGACTTATTAATAAGACAAGCTGTCATAGAAAGGCAATAACAGGTGTGAGGAGAAAAATGAAAACAGTATGGAAGTCTTTATTGGCTAGTCCAGCAGTGTTCGGAGCGATGCTATTTGTTGGTTGTGCAGCTATGGGAGGAGAAATTTCAACCACTTCGGAAATAACTGACCCGCTAGTAGCTGAAACTAGCAGCGAAGACCAAAACATGTCGCAAGTCAACTCAGTTTCTCAGCTTTCGGACGTGAAACCTACAGACTGGGCATTCCAAGCGTTGCAATCGTTGGTAGAACGATATGGCTGTATTGCAGGATACCCAAATGGAACATATCGCGGTAATCGGGCAATGACAAGGTATGAGTTTGCCGCAGGTTTGAATGCTTGTTTAGATCGAGTTAACGAACTTATCGCTACAGCTACAACTGATTTGGTGACAAAAGAAGATTTAGCCACGTTGCAAAGGCTGCGAGAACAATTTAGTACGGAATTGGCTACGCTGCGGGGTCGTGTGGATGCAGTGGAAGTAAAAACTGCTCAGTTGGAAGCGAATCAATTTTCTACCACAACTAAACTGAGTGGTGAAGTTGTTGCCGTCATTAGTGATGTTTTGGGGGGAAGAAGAGTTAATGGTGAGAGAATTCAAGAAAATAATACAACATTAGGTGCGCGAGCGCGGGTAGAATTTACTACCAGCTTTACAGGGAAAGATGAACTTTTTACCAGAATTCAGACTAATAATATTATCAGCCCTAACATTCGCACACCAGAAGGCAGCCTGTTTTTTGGTGAGACAAGTGAAGATGCCAGCAATGATGCTTTAATTGATGCATTGTATTACAAATTCCCTCTTAGCGAAAAGACACAGGTGATTGTTCTTGCTAATGCGGGTGCGGCAGATGATATTACTAATACCGTGAATATCTTTGATGGAGATGGTGGATCTGGTGCATTGTCTAGCTTTGGTGTGCGTAACTCAATTTATTACCAGATGGATGGTGCGGGATTGGGAATAAATCAAGAGTTCGGTGATAAATTAGCGCTCTCGTTAGGATATTTGGGGACTACAGCTAATGACCCCACCTCAGATAATGGCTTCTTCAATGGACCTTATGGAGCGTTGGCACAGCTAACATTTAAACCAAGCGATCGCTTTACCATTGGTTTTACTTACATCAACGCCTACAATCAGGAATTGAGTACTGGTAGCAATCGGGCAAATCCGATATCCTTCCTTGAATCTCAACTTGCACCTCCTCCTGATGATAGGAGAGAACCCAATCCAGTGAATGTGCCCTTTTCTAGCAATTCCTACGGTATAGAAGCATCCTTAGGTTTGAGTGATAAATTTGTTTTGGGTGGTTGGGTAGGCTACACCAACGCACGCAACTTATCCACACAGGGAGGATCAGTTGACCGGGGAGAACTTGAGATTTGGAATTGGGCAGTAACTTTGGGATTCCCAGACCTGGGGAAAAAAGGCAACTTAGCTGGCATCATATTTGGCATGGAACCAAAAGTAACAAGTTCCAGCATCAATGAAATCTCCAGAGACAGAGATACTTCATATCACATTGAAGCCTTCTACCAGTATCAAGTGACCGATAATATCTCTATCACCCCAGGAGTCATCTGGTTAACCGCACCAGATCATAACAATAATAACGATGATGTTGTCATTGGTGCCTTGAGAACTACATTCAGCTTCTAAGTTGCGACAAAAAGATAGCAGCTAAAGATAGCAGTCCTAAAAAAAAGACCAGCCTCCCACAGCCGGTCTTTAAAATCTTTTAACGTTGTCTTCTCAATAGAGTTAATCCCAATTGCGCGTTCCCAAAACTTCACGAGCAATCTTTCTTCACAATATTGTAGCAGTCAACACACTTTTTTTATTGCGATTTAATAAAAAAAGATAAGAAAAAAAACAATCAGCCTCTATCTTTAAGAATAATTCAATGGATGTAGGGGGATGAGGGACAAGGGGGACAAGGAGGACAAGGAAGAATTTACCGATTACCGATTTACTAATTGCGGTTGTCCCCAAAGGATGCGCTCTTGTTTGTAAATGGCAATTCCCGGTTTGGCTCCTTTGGGTTTGTAAACGTGCTTTGGCTCAGTGTACACTACTGGCGCCTGATCGGTTTGACGAGCGCGACTATAATATACAGCAAGATTGGCGGTAAATTGCAAATCTGCTTCTTCTGCTACAGCACCGGGTTCTAGACGCAGTAAGACATGACTACCGGGAATCTCTTGAGCGTGGAACCACAAGTCATAATCGCCGGCTACACGAAAGGTTAGATAATCATTTTGGCGATTATTGCGACCAATTAAGATTTCAAAACCGCTGGGAGTGCGGTAACGATGAAAGTTAGTGCTTGCGCTTTCATTAGAAGTGCGGTTGCGATATTCTGGATCTTCTAGATACTTTTGTCCAATCAGTTCTTCGCGGATTTCGTCTAAAGCTTCTAAATCTTCTGCCGTTTGGTACTTCTCAATTTGCGCGATCGCATCTTCTACTTGTTCTAAATATCCAATTTCACCATTGACTTCTGCTAGCAATGGTTCTACAGCATTTTTGACACGTTTGAGTTTTTGATGCTGTTTATAAAGGCTTTGGGCATTTTGCACCGCATTTTTATCGGGTTGAAGTGCGATCGCTACAGGTTTATTATTCTCAAAGTCTGCCAGGGTAATTTCTTTCATACCTGGTTCCCATTCTTGCAGATACGCCATCAATAAATCAGCTTTTTGGCGATATTCATCAGCTTGATCGGATTGTTGCAAGCGTTTTTTAAATGTATCAGCTTTGAGGCGTAATTTTGCCAAAATATTATTTAGCTTTTGGGTAAGCTGATGACGCAGTTGAGAAAATACCTGTTGATTTAGCTCGTCTGTATAATAGCGGTGAATTAATTCTTGGATATTTTTAGCTGGTCTAACTCCACCCCAACCCATTACAGTGTATCCATTGCTTGTCCAAGCTGGTTGAAACTTTTGCCCCTCTAAAGATTGCAACCATTCTTGCCAGCGTTGAAATAATCTTTGCCAATCGTCGGGTTTAAAAGTATCGGTTGCAGTTTCTGGATCTAAAGAAGCTGCTTGTAACATAGTATCTAACAGTGCTGCACTTAAACCGCTATAACTTTTGAGTAACTGACGCTTGATCGCTCCTGGTACTAAGCTTACCCGTTCTTGCCAGCGTTCTTGAGATTCGCTCAAGCTGGGGGTAGTATTAGTAAGTTTGGGTGGAGTTTCATAAGATTGTCCGGTTTGGATTGGACGGACGGTAGATTGTTGCTGACTAACTTGATGGGCAGCGGTGATTATTTCATTTTTGGCATCGGTGAGGATGACGTTGCTGTATTTGCCCATGATTTCCGCATACAGGTGATATAAAGCGGTTTCACCTGGACGACGAGCAAATTGTAAATTAATCACCCGTTCCCAAGGTGCGATCGCTTCAATTGCCACCAGCGCTAAACCACCCAATTGATGTACTAGTTGTTGGCTAAATGTAAATGTATCAGGTTTTCTCGGTGGCGGATCGCCAATACAAATATGAGCAGCTTGAGGATGCCAAGAAATCTCTAGCCAACCCCGCTGTTTTAAAGTGCGTAATGCCACAGCAATAGTATAGCGATCGCGCTGATGAACTTGCTCTAGCCTTGATGGTAGCCAGTTAGCGCGGATTTCGCTACAAGCAGCTGTGAGAGTGGTAAAGTCAACTGGTTGCAAAGCGATTAATTATTGACATTCAAATGTTGGCGATCGCTATACTTCTATTTTTATATAGTGAAAGCATAGCAGACCTCAACTATCATAGCGGTTACGCTGACATCAATTGCTGGATACGCTGTGGCTCTTCTCCGAGCCAATCTGGATTTTGGGCTGTGCTGTCGAAAATTGATGAGGTTTTGAAAGGCTCAAACTCACCGCTTGATGCTGATGCAGCGGTTTTTGCTAAAAGAATACCCACTTGCTCGTCGTTCATTGGCTGAAATGTCCGCACAGCTTCAAAGGCTTGGTCGAGAATATCCATG
>JBPCQW010000313.1:0-5259 GCA_050997715.1 Hassallia sp. | reverse complement strand
GAAGAAAACCAATTGTGAATAAACTGCTGAATTTGATCATCATTAAATTCGGCAATGGTAACTTCGCTAAATTTATTAAACTTACAACGATAGGCAGCGATACGGCAAGAGATAATAAACCGGTTTTTCTGCTTGTTATCAACAAAGTTTTGAATTTGACTAATTGCCAAATCCATATTATCTGTTGGTATCTCATCCAAGCCATCGAGCAAAATCAACAACTTGCCTTGCTCTAATGCTTTGGTTGTAAAATCTTCAACAAGTGGCAATTGACAATCAGCAAATTCCTTTATAATTGTTTGGTGAATATTGATTTCCTTATCAGTAAATTGTTTCAAGTCGATAAAAACTGGAATACATTGATGCTGAAATTCACTTTGATTAGCCTTAAGTGCTTCAAGTCCTATTTTTCGTAAGAATGTAGACTTTCCCGCGCCGGGAGCGCCGAGTACCATCAAATACTCCTGCTGATTTGCTACTTTAATCCCATCTTGTGTATTAGCCTTTTCATTAATAAATCCGCGTCTTACTGCTTGGCGGTAAAGTTCCTGTAAGCCTTCACCTGACTCAAATTTCCGAATGTCTGAGTACTCCAAACATTGCACTGCTGTGTAGATAGAATCCAAATCTACAGGTTTTTGCATTCCCAATATTTGCAGTTTATTGTGGCGCTTGTGGTAGTTAATAATGTATTGCTGGGATGCCTGATAAATTAATTTTTTTGTTTTCTCATTTAAAGGGTCGTCAAGTGTGTTTATATAAAGTTCAGCGAAATGTTTAACCGCTTCGTCTGGTGCAATTTCTGGCAGTGCAATCAGCTGATCCAGACTGACATGATTAACTCCAGGCAATTCCAAAGACCGTAAAATTGCATTCGCTGAACCTTCGACAACTACAACGCGGCTGAGTGTCCCTCCAATAGGTTTTAAAGAGAGATTTTGCAGTGCTTGGACAGTATCACCCACCACCTCGGCAAGTTGATTTTTCCGCCGTTCAATTAACGCCTGTCGATAAGCTTCATAAGATGAAAATTCGTTGGGATCAAGGGGTGGATTGCTGGCATCTTTTTTGATTTGGTTTTCAGCGCCTAAAGTGATAATTGCACGAATCTCCTCATTCCCCCGCGCATGGGTCAGAACCTCCTCAAGCAAAGGGTCAATTTTGGCAATTTGGCTTTCGTTAAGATTCATAGTGCCGCTTTTACCTGAATTAAACCTTTACCTTGGCGGTTCCGGTCGTGTCCCAAATCTTGACAAGTCGAAAGCAGTACGTCAAACAATTCCATAACGGTAATTTGTTTTTCATACTTCTCTAATATTAAAGCTGCTACACCAGAAACGATTGGGGTAGCCATCGAAGTTCCGTCCCAAGCTTCATAACCGCCACCTTGAACTGATGAATAAACTCCTTTCCCAGGAGCAACTAAATAGGGGACGTTATACTCATGATTATTGATTACTATCTTGCCACTACCACTAAAATAGGCAACTTGACCGCCAGAGTTTGTAGCACCTACCGAAACCGCGCCTTTACAGTTTGCTGGCGCATCAGTTCTGTTAAATCCATCATTCCCAATAGCGCAAACCGGCAATATTCCCACCGCCAATAGGGTATCAATTAAATCGCTGACTCCATCGGAATATCGAGGAATGCCAGCTGAGATATTCACAATATTCACATCTACGCGAGTTCCCAGCCAGTCAAGCCATAAAAATAAGTCTGATAATTTGCCTGTACCGCGAGGAATGAGAACACCGTTGATCAGTTTAGTTTCTGGTGCTACCCCAATCTGTTGACCGCAAATCAATCCCGCAACGTGAGTGCCATGACCATCGGTATCTTGGCAAGGTATCGACTGAATTTGTTGTGTTCTGTCGTTAAAACTATAAGATTCAGTTACTTTGCCTTGCAATTCCGAGTGGCTGTTGTCGATACCCGTGTCCAGAACAGCAATGGTGATGTTTTTGCCTGTGCCTGTAAATCCCTGTTGACGTGCTATGTTGAGAGCGATCGCATCCAAATGCCACAATTCTGCTGCTGTAACTTTATCTTTACTACCAGTCACATTGCGTTCTGGCTGGATCAGCTCAATCGGCTGGTCGCGTAATATCAAAGCGTTGGGCAACTCCCGACGCATTCTTACAGCTTCTTCATCCGACATTTCTACAATAGCGGCTCCAGTAATTCCTGAGTAAGTAGGATGCTTTGAGACGTTTTCTGCATCTTCTAGCCAGTGTTCAATTTCTCTGTGAACTGGATCTTCTTCCCAAAAATCAACCACTTCCGCAACTTGCCCTGGACGACTTTCTGGCGTGAATTTTCGAGATTGCAGTTTTAGCGATCGCGCTATTGATGTCGCCTTTGGTCGAATAATATAAATACTCATACTAAGTTGCATTTTATTGTAGTAGTTTGGAGTTGATGAGATTGCTTCCTTCCACTTCGTTCCAGTCGCAATGACAAAATAGTATCTTTGACCGCAACGCAGGTATCATCAAATACTCTGACAAACTTGTAATAAATTTATGGGGTAGGCGACATACCTACCCCACAAATAGAGCATATCAGGTTCTTTTTAAACTACCGCTGCTGTAGCTTTCAATTCAAAAATCTTCTCAATCACATCTTCAACTACCTTATCGGGTGTAGAAGCACCAGAGGTAATTCCCACAACAATTTCATTATCTGGCAACCAGTTTTCTGTTATCTTCAACTCACCATTTAATAGTCGATGCTCAATGGCATTTCCTGATTTAATTCGCTCTACACAATCGATATGATAAGAAGGAATTTTTTGCTCTACGGCAATTTGTTGCAGTTGTGTAGTATTTGATGAATTAAATCCACCAATTACCACCATTAAATCTAACTTGTGTTCAACTAAACCCAACATCGCGTCTTGCCGTTCTTGCGTAGCATCGCAAATAGTATTAAAGCTTTGAAAATGCTGATTTAAATCAATTGGACCATACTTTTTCAACATGGTATGCTCAAACAGTTTACCAAGTTGCTCAGTTTCGTCTTTGAGCATGGTTGTTTGATTAGCAATACCAACTCTTTCTAAATCTTGGTCGGGGTCAAATCCGGCGCTGATTGCTTTGCTAAATTTGGCGAGAAATTCTTCACGGTTTCCACCATTGAGAATGTAGTCAGCAACGTATTCAGCTTCCTGCATATTCAGCACAATTAAATATTTACCAGCAAAGGAACTGGTGGCAATAGTTTCCTCGTGCTTATATTTGCCGTGAATAATTGAAGTGTAATCGCCTTTTTTATGCTTTTCAACTGTGTTCCAAACTTTCGATACCCAAGGACAAGTGGTATCAACAATTTTGCAGCCTTTATCGTTAAGAATCTGCATTTCTTGGACACTTGCGCCAAAAGCAGGTAATATAACGACATCACCTGTTTCCACCACACTAAAGTCTTTTTTACCAGCTTCAAAGGGAATAAATCCTACTTCCATTTCCAGCATTCGCTGATTTACAGAAGGATTGTGAATAATTTCATTAGTAATCCAAATCCTTTCTGTAGGGAAATGCTTGCGGGTTTCATATGCCATTGCCACAGCACGTTCCACACCCCAACAAAAGCCAAAAGCTTGCGCTAGTTGAATGACAACATTACCGCGTTTTAGAGTGTAATTATTATCGCGAATTTGTTGAATTAAATTGCTTTGATATTCGGATTGCAACTGGGTGGCAACTTCGGCTTGATGACCAAACCCTCTGCGATGATAGTTTTCTGAATGTTGGAGCGATCGCTTAAAAGCTTTTGTATCCATGTTTTTTTACTCAAATACTCCTCTGTCTTATTGTAGGAGCGCAAAGACACCATTTAAGCGGCGAGTGGGGAGTGGGTAGAGACGCGATTAATCGCGTCTGTACTAGGGAGTGGGGGAGGGGAGGAGTGGGGGAAGAAATTTCACCTTGTCACCTTGTCCCCTTGTCCCCTTGTCCCCTTGTTTCCCTTGTCCCCCTTGTCTCCCTTGTCCCCCTTGTCCCCCTTATCCCCCTTGTCCAATTCAACCTGACTGTACATTTGTAACGCAGAACGCCAGATAAAATAGCCTTGGGGATTGAGGTGTAAGCCATCGGTAGAGAATTCGGGACGAAGATTACCTTGCTTGTTGGTAAACAGGGGATGCAAGTTGAGATATTTCACCTTCTCTTTTGTGGCTATATCTTGCAGTTGCAGATTAAGCTTGCGAATGCGACTGTTAGGAATAGCCAGCAGTTTTTCTCGTCTTTCCCAGGTTGCTTCTTCTGCTCCATGCGGCAAAATCGACTGAACCACAATTTGCGCTTTTGGATGCACTCTTCGCAGGTAACTGATAATTTGTTGCTGATTCTCTAAAATTGTCTCATCGCTTGCACCCCGGATGAGGTCATTAATGCCAATCATCACAAAAATCGTATGAGGCTGAGTGCGGTCAAATAAATCTAATCTTTTCAATAGTCCATCGCTAGTTTCTCCAGAAATTCCCTGATTTAGCCAGTTTCTGTCTTCTGGTAATAACTCTGGAGGAAACCACAATGAGAGAGAATCTCCCGCGAGGATGCTTAAATTTTGGGGAGGTTTCTCGGCTTTGGCTTTAGCTTCTTTTTTGAGAACATCTACCCACTGCGGATAACTGAATTTATGGCGAGGTCCTAGTTTAGGTGTAGATGTGACTTGGGGTTGAGTGTTGTCGTTGACTGTTGTCGCGGTATGTGCATAGCCAAAAAAAGCGGTCAAACCCTGCTGTCGTAATAGTAGCAAGGCGATCGCCAACATCAGTATCCCGTTGGTTACTACGGAGAAAAATGCCCAGGTAGGAAAAATTTTTGCTGGAGTAGACACAAGGCGCGATATTTACTAATTCTTTGAATCAGATTTTAGATGATTTAAATCGAATTAGAACAATCCCCCGCAGATTTATGAAAATATCGAGCTTCATATCCCCAACTTGTTTAAGAAGTCGGGGATATTGTCTTTCACGCTCTTCTAAACGGACTGCTCAAGATATCGTCAGCAGTCAGAAATCGCATTACCTATTAGTAATACTAATGCGCTCTCCGAATTCCTCGTTGTATCCTTCTTCGCCGTGTTCGTTGATATCCATACCTTGCAGTTCGGCTTCTTCTTTGATTCTTGGTGAGGAATTGTCGGCGCATAAGAAACCATATCCGCTGGGTTTGTGCCTTTGAGATAATTGGTTGTTTCTAAGCCGACACCGTTCAATCCAAACCACTCTAAGCCACCGATGAAGGGATTACC
>JBPCQW010000494.1:0-4952 GCA_050997715.1 Hassallia sp. | reverse complement strand
TGAACAATTACGAATACAGTCCTCTGATGCAGGTGCAAGCATGGAGTGGCATTCCTCGGAGCCTGCCTTTATTTGAGAGTATCGTTGTCTTTGAAAATTACCCTATGGATGCTTCTCTCCAAGAAGGGGAGAGTAGCTTAAAGGTACATAACATTCAGACCTTAGAAAAGACAAACTATCCTTTGACCGTGATGGCGACACCTGGTACAGAACTGGAATTAAAGTTACTGTACGATCGCCGTCGTTTTGATTGTGCAACTATAACCCGCATGTTGGGGCATTTCTCAACTTTATTAGAAAGTATTACCACTAATCCCACCCAAAAGCTAAAAGATTTACCTTGTTTAACTTCAGATGAGCGGCATCAGTTGTTAGTGGATTGGAACAACACTCAAGCTGATTATCCCGCTCAATGTATTCATCAGTTATTTGAGGCACAGGTAGAAAAAACACCGGATGCGATCGCGCTAGAATTTGCAGACCAAAAGCTGACATACTCAAAACTGAACCAACAAGCCAATCAACTAGCCCATTACCTACAAGAGTTAGGAGTAAAACCAGAAGTACTGGTCGGTATCTACGTCGAGCATTCCCTTGATATGGTAGTGGGAATTTTAGCCATCCTGAAAGCGGGTGGAGCATATTTACCCTTAGATCCAGCTTATCCCCAAGAGCGGCTTGCGTACATTTTGCAAGATGCTCAAGTATCAATCTTGCTCACTCAACAAAAGTTATTAGCAATACTACCAACAACAGCCGCCCAAATTATTTGTCTGGATACAGACACAGAAAGTAGCACTCAACACGGAAAAAATAACCTACTTAACCAAGCTACACCTGATAATCTCGCCTACCTTATTTACACATCAGGTTCTACCGGAAAACCCAAAGGTGTACAAGTTCCCCATCGCGGTGTAGTCAATTTCTTAAATTCTCTGCTCGTGTCTGTGGGTATGACACAACAAGATATTCTATTATCAGTTACTACTATTACTTTTGATATTGCCGCATTAGAATTGTTCCTACCATTACTTGTGGGTGCGCGTACAGTTGTAGTTAGCCGTGAGGTAGCCAGTGATGGTGTACAATTAGCTGCGAGCATCGCTAAATACGGAACAACATTGATGCAAGCAACGCCTGCTACTTGGCGAATGCTATTAGCGGTAGGGTGGCTTGGGAGCAAACAACTCAAAATTCTCTGTGGTGGTGAGGCTTTACCCCAGGAACTAGCCCTGGAGTTACAACAGCGATGCGCTTGTCTGTGGAATGTGTATGGACCGACAGAAACAACTATTTGGTCTACTATTTATCAAGTTAATCAACTAAGCGATCGCTTGACAAATGTCCCCATTGGTCGTCCGATTGCTAACACCCAAATTTATATCCTTGACAAGCATTTGCACCCTGTACCTGTGGGGGTAATTGGTGAACTTTATATTGGGGGAGAAGGAGTTACTAAAGGTTATCTCAACCGACCAGAATTAACTAAAGAACGCTTTATTCCCAATTTATTCAGCAATGTACCAGAAGCACGGCTTTACAAAACTGGTGATTTAGCTCGTTATTGCCCAGATGGTAACATTGAATTTCAAGGACGCAGTGATTACCAAGTCAAAATTCGCGGCTTTCGTATTGAACTCGGAGAAATTGAAGCGGTATTAAGTCAACATCCAACTGTTAGTGCTGCGGTGGTTGTTGCTTGGAAAGACAAATTAGGTGTACAGCGTTTGGTTGGTTACGTAGTACCTCACCACAAATCACCAGATTTAGTTACTCAACTACAACAATTCCTTAAGCATAAACTGCCTGAGTACATGATTCCGGCTACCTTTGTAATGTTGGAGGCACTGCCGTTAACACCAAATAATAAAATAGACCGACAAGCTTTACCAGCACCAAACACGATTGAAAAAGAAGCAGAGCTAAATTTTGTTTCACCTGAGACAGTCGAAGAACAAGAATTAGCTGACATCTGGACACAAGTACTTGGTTTAGAAAAAGTAGGTGTAAACCAGAATTTCTTTGAATTAGGTGGAGATTCGATTCGGAGTATTCAAGTTCGCTCGCAGGCACAGGAAAAAAATATTAACTTTTCACTGCCACAATTATTTCAATATCAAACTATCCGCGAACTTATTAAAAATATTACAAGTATTGAATCTAGTACTGAACTAATAGCAGTAGTCCAACCATTTAGCCTAATTTCTCCAGAAGACCTGTCAAAGATGCCTGAAAGTGTCGAGGATGCTTATCCCTTGAGCCAATTACAGGCAGGAATGTTCTTCGAGAGTGAGTTGAGCCAAGAACAAGGTCAAGCAACATATCACAATATCACCACTTTGCATTTGAAAGCTCCTTTGAATCTGGATAAATTGCAGATTGCTGTGCAACAATTAGCAAAACGTCATCCGATACTGCGGACTTCATTTCATCTAAACAACTTTAGCCAACCATTACAATTAGTTCATCGTCAAGTTAGTATTCCCTTACAAATTGCCGACTTGCGTCACCTTTCTTTAAATGAGCAACAGGAAGAGTTAGCTGCTTGGTTAAAAGTAGAACAGCGCCACAAATTTGATTGGGAAAAAGCACCACTTTTACGCTTTCAAATTCATCTCCGGAGTGAGGAGACGTTTCAGTTTAGTTTTACTGAACACCATGCGATTCTTGACGGGTGGAGTATAGCCTTGATGCTAACTGAGTTGTTTACAGAATATTTTTCTCTGTTAAATAACGAAGTTCGTACAATTGACTTGCACGCGATGGGCTGCGCCCCGCCAAAGGCGATCGCCTTTCGAGATTTTGTCGCTTTAGAGCAAGCAGCACTGGTATCCCAAGAGTGTCAACAGTATTGGCAAGAAAAGTTGTATGACAACACAGTTGCGCTTCTACCTCGTTGGTCTGCTGCAATTAGTAAAAGTGTTAAACAGATTTGCCAGCAAGATATTCAAATTTCTCCCGCGCTGTCTGAAGGACTGAAACAGCTAGCTAAATCTACAGCAGTTCCACTCAAAAGCGTGCTGCTAGCTGCACATTTACGTGTATTAAATTTGCTGAGTGGACAGTCAGATATAGTTACAGGATTAGTCACTAACGGACGCCCAGAACAAAAGGATGGCGATCGCATTCTCGGACTGTTCTTAAATACCTTGCCATTACGATTACATTTAAATGGCGGCTCTTGGCTAGATTTAATTCAAGAAGTATTTCAGGTGGAGCGGGAATTATTAGATTTTCGTTGGTATCCGCTAGCTAAATTACAGCAAAATTTAGGTGGTCAGCTTCTATTTGAGGCAGCTTTTAACTTTGTCAATTTTCATGTTTACCAAGGTTTACAAAACCAGGAAAATATCGAAGTTTTAGAAGAAAATTCTTTCCAAGAAACTAATTTTCCTTTATTTGCTGACTTCAGCCTGAATCCTTTTTCATCTCAAGTAAATTTAGTTTTAGAATACGACGCAACAGAATTTTATCAAGAACAAATTCAGGCAATTGGTGGTTATTATGTCAATGCTCTAGCAGCAATGGTAAGTGAACCATCTGCACGCTATGAGTTGCAGTCGTTACTGTCTGCTGAGGAAAAACAACAGTTGTTGGGGGAATGGAATCAAACAACCTCTCAGATTGGCTGTGATATTTGTATTCATCAACTAATAGAAAATCAGGTGAAACAGACACCTGATGCTATTGCTGTAGTATTTGAAAAACAGCAGCTAACGTATCATGAATTAAACTGCCGTGCTAATCAACTCGCACATTATCTACAAGAGTTAGGAGTAAAACCAGAGGTACTGGTGGGTATCTGCGTCGAGCGTAGCCTTGACATGGTAGTAGGAATTTTGGGCATTCTCAAAGCTGGTGGAGCATACTTACCCTTAGACCCCTCCTATCCACAGGAACGGCTTGCCTACATTTTGCAAGACGCTCAAGTGTCCATATTATTGACTCAACAGCAACTAATATCAACATTACCGCCCCATACTGCAAAAGTTGTCTGCCTAGACACCGACTGGAAAATTATCTCCGAGCGATCGCACTTTAACCCACAATCAACAGTCACACCGCAAAACTTAGCTTATGTCATTTATACCTCAGGCTCTACAGGTCAATCTAAGGGGGTGATGATTGAGCATCAAAGTCTTGTTAATGCTTATCTGGGTTGGGAGCAAATCTATCAACTGCGCTCCAAAGCGAGTTGTCATTTACAAATGGCTAGTTTCGCTTTTGATGTATTTTCCGGGGATGTGGTACGTGCTTTGTGTTCTGGTGGCAAATTGGTATTGTGTGCAAAAGAGGTATTGTTATCTCCTGAGCAACTATACGCTCTCATGGTTCAAGAAAAGGTTGACTGTGCCGAATTTGTTCCCGTCGTTTTGCGACACCTAACGGCATATTTGGAGGAAAGTCAACAGCGTCTTGACTTCATGCAACTGTTGATTTGCGGCTCTGACATTTGGTATGGAGGAGAGTACGAGAAATTCCGGCGCTTGTGTGGTGAAAAGACAAGATTAATCAACTCCTTTGGTTTGACTGAAGCCACAATTGACAGTTCTTATTTTGAAAGCCCCACCGGTAACTTACCAAAAGAGCAATTAGTACCGATTGGTCGTCCCTTTCCCAACACTCAAATATATATTCTTGACTCAAACTTGCAACCAGTACCTATTGGTGTAACTGGAGAACTCTATATTAGTGGTATAGGTTTGGCGAGAGGTTATCGCCACCGTCCTGATTTGACTACAGAAAAGTTTATCGCCAATCCTTTTAGTAATCAACCTGAAGCGCGGCTGTACAAAACTGGTGACTTAGCTCGTTATTGGGCAGATGGTAATATTGAGTTTCTCAGAAGAAGCGATCGCCAAGTTAAAATTCGTGGCTTCCGTATTGAATTAGGCGAAATTGAGGCGGTATTAAGTCAACATCCAAATGTGCGGGAAGTTGTAGTTTTGACC
>JBPCQW010000435.1:0-3536 GCA_050997715.1 Hassallia sp. | reverse complement strand
TTTCAATATAAGTGAGCTTTATATCATCCTTCCGACAGATGGAGGAATTTGCAATAATTACATTTTAGAGAGATGAAATTGCACTTCCTATCTTCTTAAAATGAGGCTAAGAATAAAAAATCGGAGTGTAATTATGTCTGAAGAAGAAAAGTCCAAAACTCCAGATGCCACAGCAGATGCATCAGGTGGCTATCAAACCACCATCGACGAAGAGACCCGCAAAACTGGCGTTGCCTCTGAGAGCGATGCTAAACCTACAGCTACACCAGAAGCACCAGGGAATGATTCCGTAGTAGGTAGCCCCAATCAGGGAACTGAGTCCCGTTAATTTGGACTTGATCTGTACAAATAAGTAGTCTGATTGGTGAAATTACGAGTGGAGATGCGTTGCAACAGCGATAATCATCCACTCGATTTTTATAAATGCGATCGCCTTATATCTTGGGGACTTCCAAAAAATAAAACATCCCATTAAAGATAATGATAATCATTGTGAGAGGGGAGGAAGCGGCAGCCATTGGCTGCCGCTTCCTCCGTTTTGTAGTAAATTTAGTAATAATAGTTCAATTTTTGGGTGTAGCAGGGGTGTCTATAGTATTAACGGATTCGCTTAAAAAGCTATTGAAACAGACAGCAGTTCAATTAAAAGGTACTGCAAAACGTAAATTTATAGCTTCAACAGTCCAGAGCTTGGGTTTGGGAGGGCAGAGACTAGCAGAATCGGAATTGGGATGGAATCGAGGTACTATTCGTAAAGGAATTAGAGAATTACAAACTGGTATTATTTGTGTAGATAATTACTCAGCTAGAGGAAGAAAGAAGGTAGAAGAACATCAACCATCCCTAATAGATGAAATAAAAAATTTGGTTGATGCTCAAAGCCAGACTGACCCTAGTTTCAAAAGTCAAAGACTATATACCAGACTCAGTGCTGCCGAAGTCAGAAAGCAATTAAGAGAAAAGTATGGTTATGGTGACGAAGATTTACCTACCTCAGAAACGATTCGTCTCAAACTGAATGAATTGGGCTATAACTTGAGACGAGTAGCCAAAGTTCAACCTCAAAAAAAATTCCTGAAGATGAATTTATTTTAGAAGCAACTGGGGAACGTTCTAAAATAATGGTTGCACAGCGAGAATACCTTTTAGGTGCGTACCGTGAAGGACGTTTAAAATATGCTCAAGTTTTAGAGAAAAAACTTCCTATTGGTAGTGGTGCAATTGAGAGTTTAATCAGACAAGTTGTCAATTTAAGAATGAAGGGTAATAGTAAATTTTGGTTGAAAGAAAATGCAGAAATAATGTTACATCTCCGCTGTCAATGGATGGCTGGTGGTTGGAATAATTTCTGCGATTCAATTTTAACTTCTTTCATTCAACCAAAAACTGTTAGAGAAATTTTATACTTAAGGCGAGTTCATTAAAAACTTTTTGTGATAAAAAGTACTTTAATCTACCGTTGCTCAATTAAATAGTTTATTTAGATAAGAATCAAAATATTACCTATTATAGCTTTTGGGAATATCTCAAATGGATAAATTGTCGTGAAAATGTTGAGATATGTGGTGTTTTAATTTACTTTTTATCTAAGTATTAAAATTAGCGATCGCTGACACCTCACAAAATCGCATTGCTCCCATCGTAACTAATCCTCAACAGCGGGTTTCACAATTGCCACTGCTAACTCTTCGAGAGCGACACCAGCTATTAGTAGAGTGGAACAACACCACAAAAGAGTACCCTCAAGATAAGTGTATCCACCAGTTGTTTGAGGAACAGGTTACGCGATCGCCTGATGCCATTGCGGTAGTCTTTGAAGAGGAACAACTGACCTACCTCCAGCTGAACCAACGGGCAAACAGAATAGCACATCACTTGAAAACTCTGGGTGTGGAGCCAGAAGTTTTGGTGGGAATTTGTGTAGAACGCTCCCTAGAGATGGTAGTGGGATTGCTTGGCATCTTCAAAGCTGGTGGTGCTTGCGGCAATGACCAAAATTCAAAACCGCTCAGTAGATAAATCTTACGAAATTTACCTCAGCCTTTATCACGCGGTGACGGGTACGGAGGAAGAGAAAAATATTTACAAACAATTTTCGCCGAACTTTTTCGATTTAATAGTGGTAGATGAATGTCGCCGGGGAAGTGCGGCAGACGATTCGGCATGGCGTTCTATTGGCATTGACACTTTTGGAATCAGGGGCATGACATTTGCTACTACTAGCCGTAGTTAGTTTGCTGTTTCAAGAGATTCAGCAGTTGGTCTGTGAGATATGGCGAGTTGATTGAGGCGCTCCTGCTACCCGACCACGTTGACCCCTATACGTGGTTTTTGTCTCAATGCGATATACCTCCGGTACGCTTGCGCGATCGCAGTGTTAGTAGCTTTAGGTTCCTTTACTAAAAATATTGACTTTTTTATATGCTTTATTTGGCATTGTTATTATAACAAGAGCATTTTTGAGATGGCGCCTGAGCATTTTAGAGGTGATGCTGTTGGAAATAACCAAGTTATCAGATGTCAAAAACAGCAGTAATAAAACTCGAAGTGAAAGATACGGGGTGAGGAATTGATAATTATAATTAGAGAACGTGCGACAAGTGAGCAGGTTGAGCAGATGCTGCAAACTTTGAGGGTTTACATCAAAGTCGCGGTTGATATTGAACGCGGTATATTAGCTGGAGGTGGGGAAAAACACGCTTGGTGTGAAGGTGTATTACTAGAGGACGGTAGTAGACAGCGCGACATTTGGGGCGCTGATTGGACTCCATTTAAGCAATCGATGGATTATGAATCGATTATCAATATTCGTCCAAGTCAAAATAATCGTTCGATGATAATTCAAGACCCAGCAATACGGGAACGTGTAAAAAGAATTACAGAGGAGTTAATTGGTGGATATGAATTCGACTTTAGATGAAAAAAAAGCACGCTTCCAACACGATGATATTCCCCATCGCTTAGGACATATAGCTTCCAACTTAGCGCGTGTTCGGTCATTTTGTAATAGTGCGTACAAACAAGCTGTTGAAATAGTAATAGATGAAACTGAGTGGTTTATTGAGTGGACAGCAGCAGAAATTGAACCAGAACAAGCCGAGGAATTAGTTAATATTCAAGTTCAATTAGCACGCTGGCAACTGACTTTAGATAATATTTGGTCGTCCGAACCCCGTCGAACGGAAATAGCCCAACAAGCGGAAACTTACTCACAAAAAGTATTAGACATGTCAGGTTTACTTGATTCCGTAGCGTAATATAGGACTCCTATTTGATTTCTGAACAAGACTAAGAGCCTATCCCACTAATATCAAAATGTGGTAATCTATTTCTGGCTTGAGTTGGGTGCATCACTGTATGGCTGGGCGTTTTGAAGGATTGAGCGACTTGGAATGGAAGTTGTTTGAAGATATATTTCCCAAGGAGTCAGAAAAACGTAGTAAAGGAATGCCTCATGCGCCGTATCGCCATGTGCTAAATAGTATGTTGTACATTCTGATTATTGGGTGTCGATGGTGTGACCTACCACGGGGGGA
>JBPCQW010000410.1:0-17094 GCA_050997715.1 Hassallia sp. | reverse complement strand
TGAGGATGGCAACGCACTTTTGTTGCTCGGTTTGGCTGAGTTTGTGTGAGATTTAATGATTGGTTTGTGGGGTGGGGACTTCGGTCCTCTCTCACAATGTGAGGACTGAATCCCTCACTACGGTTTTAAAATTGAGGTTAAGTCTAAGTTTCCTCACAATCAGCAATCGAATGAGTACAAATGACTTGAGAAAAGTTACATCGATGCGCTAGTGTTCATAATCGTGACTGCATGTTGTAACATCAGGCGATGACAAATCAATCTTCCCCAAAAATTCCCTCTTGCACTTGGAGCCGTCCTATTGGTAAGGGGTGGGACAAACCGTATACTGTTCGTTATGCGAGTAATATTGATGATGGACCCTGGCATGGAATGCCTTTAGGGGGTTTCGGTGCTGGTTGTATCGGTCGTTCTTCACGGGGAGATTTCAACCTCTGGCATATTGACGGGGGGGAACATACTTTCCAAACTATCCCCGCTTGTCAATTTAGTGTATTTGAGTCAAATGGGACTTCTTCTCAAGCATACGCTTTGTGTACGCGATCGCCTGAGGATGATAGTTTGGCTGCGTGGAAGTGGTATCCTGAAGGTGACGCGGTGAATCGCGTCACTACGGGGAATTATCACGCTTTATATCCGCGTAGCTGGTTTGTGTATGAAAATGTGTTTCAAGCACAGTTAACTTGCGAGCAGTTTTCCCCTGTGTGGGCAAATAATTATCAACAAACTAGCTATCCTGTAGCGATGTTTGTTTGGACTGCTCATAATCCCAGTGATGCACCTATTACTCTCAGCATCATGCTCACTTGGCAAAATATGGTGGGCTGGTTTACTAATGCTCTTAAATCGCCTGAAGTGCGAGTGCGCGATGATGGTAGTCCAGTTTACGAGTATCAACCACGTTTGGGCGAAAGTGAAGGTAATTATAACACAATATTTGAAAAAAGTCAATATATCGGATTTGAGTTGGGTAGGGATTCGCTCGAAGAACCTGTAAAAGAAGGTGAAGGGCAATGGTGCATTGCTACCGAAAAACATCCCCAAGTTGAATTATTCTACCATAGCCGCTGGAACCCAGTAGGGACGGGTGAGGAAGTGTGGCAAAGCTTCGCGTCAGATGGTTCTTTGACGAATTATCTTGATGATACATCGGCGGCAGCGGCGGGGGAACAAATAGGAGTTGCGCTTGCGGTTCGTTTTACTCTGCAAGCTGGGGAAACTCTAGAAATTCCCTTTGTTCTAGCTTGGGATTTTCCGGTGACAGAATTTGCATCTGGAATCAACTATTACCGCAGATATACAGATTTTTTTGGTCGCGATGGCAAGAATGCTTGGGCGATCGCTTCTGTTGCTCTTCAAGAATATCAAAGTTGGCGATCGCAAATTCAAACTTGGCAACAACCAATTCTCAACCGCGAAGATTTGCCAGATTGGTTTAAAATGGCTTTGTTTAATGAGCTTTACAACCTCACCAGCGGTGGTACTCTCTGGAGTGCAGCATCAGAACTCGATCCCATCGGTCAATTTGCAGTCTTAGAGTGCTTAGATTACCGCTGGTATGAAAGTCTCGATGTGCGGTTGTATGGTTCGTTTGCTTTGTTAATGCTGTTTCCGGAACTGGAAAAAGCGGTAATTCGTGCTTTTGCACGAGCTATTCCTAAAAGTGATGAAACAGAGCGTATCATTGGCTACTATTTAACAATCAAATCCGACAGTCCGATAGCAATCCGGAAAGCAGCAGGCGCAACACCTCACGATTTAGGCGCACCGAATGAACATGTTTGGGAGAAAACAAATTATACCAGCTATCAAGACTGCAATTTGTGGAAAGATTTAGGCTGTGATTTTGTTTTGCAAGTATACCGGGACTATTTGTTTACAGGTTCTAATGATATAGAATTCTTAAGTGATTGCTGGAATGCGATCGTGCAGACTCTTGATTATGTGAAAAATTTTGATCAAGATGGCGATGGTATTCCAGAAAATTCCGGGGCGCCCGATCAAACTTTTGATGATTGGCGGTTACTAGGTTTAAGTGCTTATTGTGGTGGATTGTGGTTGGCAGCTTTAGAAGCAGCGATCGCTATCAGTGATATTTTAATAATGTACCCCACAGACAAGCACGATTCTAGAGAATTCGCAGATCAAAAATCTGTTTACGAAAGTTGGTTGAAACAATCTCGCCTCATCTACGAAGAAAAACTCTGGAATGGTCAGTATTACCGACTTGATAGTGAGAGCGGTTCTGATGTGGTGATGGCGGATCAATTGTGTGGTCAATTTTACGCTCGTTTGTTAAGTTTACCTGATATTGTTTCAGGCGATCGCGCTTTTTCTACCTTACAAACAATTTATAATACCTGCTTTCTCAAATTCCATAATGGCAAGTTTGGTGCTGCTAACGGTCTTCGTCTTGACGGTTCACCAGAAAATCCTCAAGCTACTCATCCTCTAGAAGTTTGGACAGGAATAAACTTTGGGCTGGCGGCTTTTATGGTACAAATGAAAATGAAGGATGAAGCCTTTACCTTGACGCAAGCTGTAGTGCAACAAATTTACGACAATGGTCTGCAATTCCGCACACCAGAAGCAATCACCGCATCTGGTACATTTCGTGCCAGCACTTATCTCCGTGCAATGGCAATTTGGGCTATTTACTTAGTTCTTGGTGAATAGTAGACATCTGGTAAAAAAGACGTAGAGACCTAGCAATGCTACGTCTCTACAAGGGTTTCGGGCAACGCATAATTAATTTCCACACCCATATCTATTAAGTCAACCCAATTAAACGCGCATACTTCTAGAACCAGATTTTGAGGATAGTCAAAATCTACGGCAAGTCTTTCTCAAAAATATTTCTACATCTATGGTTACACTTTCCGGTTATTTAAGGAAGTAATAGAAAAGATGAGTAGTGGTTAAGTTTGAGCGAAGGAAAGACTCAAGATTACTAGTTTAAAAAATGCAAATATTACTAGATTGAGCCAAAACTATAACCAATAATGTTCACAATGTACAATTTTTTTGAAAAAAATGCTTTTATGAGGATTTTTTTTGTGAAGTCACGATGTGTGAAAAATTTATCTATCAAAATGGATGGAACACAATTGAATTCCTTTCAATTACATTTATTTACAATCTATGTTTAAACTAAAAGAGGACGAGTTATAGCAGCTATTTGCTTGATGGTTATTTTATTAAATTCTGGTTAAAGAATAAGTAAAATTTTGATAAAGTATGAAAGGGTTATTAGGGGGAATAGGCGAAATTTTATAACAATAAACTATAGCGCAATTAATACATTAGTGGAACAAGTAATTGGGTTTACCAAAAAAAATGTTTTATTTGATACAGTTATTTAATCAAAATCCGCTGAAAAATGATAGTGAAGCAATTAGTAATTAAAAACACAATGAATTGCGTTTTTCAGAGGCTATTGGAATAAAGCTAAACCCAATCGCTTAAGTAATTATCAGTATTTTTGGTGCTATAATGGCACGCTCCGCCAAAGTTAAAAAGTTTACTAAAACATTTAAGATTAAGCCATGAACTCCTTTTCGTCGTTAAGAGTTCAGGGAGAGCTGAAATATACCAGCAATCAGCATCCCACTCTCAATGCGGCTATCCTCGGATTGTTGAGGTTAGTTGCTATTAATACAAACCTAGCATTGGAGTTTAGCTCTTTTTGGAAAATTCATGAATTTGAACTAGGTGACGATTTGACTAGCTACGGTATCTTTGGAGATGAAGACAGCCGTAATATTGTTTACCTAGTTTGCACTGGGAAAGTGCGACTACTAGGCTTTGACGCAACTTTGAGACGAAAAGTCTCAACTCAGTTGCTTGCATCAGAGCAAATTTTTGGCGCGGACGATTTTTTCATTCATCAATCTTTACAATATCAAGCGATCGCCTCAAGTGCCGGTTTGATTGCTTGCATTACCCTAAATGACTTGAAGCCGTGGTTGAGTGAAATACCCAATCTTAAAGATTATTTACAACAAATAACTAATGAGCGACAAACGGTGATTTTCTTAAAGACGTGTACAGAATTTCGTTCGCAAACAAGCCTTAAACTACAAAAAATCTTACCCAACTTCAGACAAATCAAGATAAATGCTGGCTCATCTTTGAATGATGCAATTCCATCTGACCAAGGTCGCTTTTGGCTCGCAAGTGGAAGGATTCGCAGTTTATCAGACACTCAGCCACCAGTTGTAGGAGAAAGCTGGGGATATGCGATGACGCTACCAACTTGCATTGCCGAAACTGACTTATTAGTATATCACCTGCCTGAAGAAAATTGGGAATCGGCAAAAGCGATCGCTCCTCAAATAGTCAACCAGCAGCCAGTTCTTCAAACTGGCACAACAAATCACCAAGAAATCGAAGAACAGGATGAAGCAAAGACATTTCCTTTATTAGTGTCTTCTAGCAACTTAGAGTTAGAGACACCGGAAATTGACTTTCCCCAAGCAAGTCTACCTTGGTCGATCGCTTCGTTATGGCGTCGCTATCCCTTTATTCAACAGCACAGTTCATCAGATTGTGGTGCAGCGTGTTTGGCGATGGTTAGCCAATACTGGGGTAAACGCTTCAGTTTGAACACTTTGCGTAACTTAGCACAGATAGACAAAACCGGTGCATCCCTCTCAGGTTTAGCGGTAGCAGCAGAAACTTTGGGATATGATACGCTAACCGTGCGAGCTTCTTTAAGTAAGTTGGAATGGCAAACTAACCCTTGGATCGCCCACTGGCAACAAATTCACTACGTAGTTGTTTGGCAAATTAAAGGCGATCGCGTCATCATTTCCGATCCAGCGATCGGCAAGCGATCGCTTTCGCGCCAAGAATTCGCAACTGGCTGGACAGAATATGCTGTGCTTTTACATCCCACAGAACGCTTCCAAGCAATTGAAAGCGAAAAAATTTCCTTGGGGCGCTATTTGCAGTTATTTTGGGATTACCGCCACCTTTTAAAGAAAATCATTCTCACTTCATTGTTGCTAGCGATTTTTGGGCTGGTAACTCCTTTATTTGCTCAGTTGTTTCTTGACCAAGTGATGCCATTCAAAAGCAGCGTCACATTAAATGTGCTTGTGGGCAGCTTTCTTTTTTTTGGCATCTGCCGTCTGGCGTTTTCCGCACTGCGGCAACACCTTCTTGACTATTTTGCAAACCAAATCGACTTGACATTAATTGGCAATTTTCTTCGCTACGCGCTAAAGTTGCCATTGCCATTCTTTGCCTCTCGCCAAGTCGAAGACATAATCAGCCATGTTCAGGAAAACCGTAAAATACAACAGTTTCTCAGCCGTCATGCTGTGAATGCAATTATAAATGCACTTTTTGCTTTTGTCTATATTGGATTGATGGCTTTTTACAACTTGCGGCTGACATTGCTGGTTTCTCTTGTTATTTTAGCGATCGCAATTTTGAATTTGGCGGCAAATCCATTTATCAATCGAGTGTCGCGAGAAATAGCCAACTCAGCGGCAGCGCAAAACTCATCTTTAGTTGAAGCGATCGCGGGTATTGCCACCGTCAAAAGCGCAGCAGCCGAACTCGAAATCAGTTCGCGTTGGCAAGAGCGCTTTATGGATATGTTAAAAGTGCGGTTTCAGGGGCAGAAACTAGCTAATAACTTGCAACTAATTAGCAATTTGCTTAATCACCTCGGTACTACAGCGGTGTTGTGGTGTGGAGCGACTCTGGTAATGAGCGAGCAAATGAAGATTGGTCAGTTTGTCGCTTTTAACATCGCATACGCTAATGTCGTCAACCCAGTTTTGGCTTTAGTGGGGGTGTGGGATGAGTTCCAAGAAGTGCTGATTTCCATAGAAAGGCTGAATGATGTCTTTGCTTCTGCACCTGAAGAAAATCTTCAAAAACCGCTATCGGTGCTGCCACCGATTTCTGGTGAGGTAATTTTTGAGAATGTGTCTTTTAGTTACAACCAAGAGCAAGGGCACATCCTGCAAAATATTTCTTTTAAGGTCAAACCCGGACAGACGATTGGCATTGTTGGTGCTAGCGGTGCGGGCAAAAGCACTTTAGTCAATTTGCTGGCTGGTTTATATCCTGCAAGCACCGGACGGATTTTGATTGATGGACATGATATTGCTGATGTTTCTCTGCAATCGTTGCGAAGTCAGTTAGGTGTGGTGCCGCAAGAGTGTTTTCTATTTTCGGGGACGATTTGGGAAAATATTACTTTGTTTGACTCGCAGTTTACTCTTGATCAGGCGATCGCTGCTGCCAAGTTAGCCGAAGCACACACCTTTATCGAAGCGCTGCACGACGGTTACAACACCCAAGTGGGACAAGGTTTGATGCTGTGTGATCAACAGAAGAAAAAAATAGCGATCGCTCGCGCACTTCTAAGAAACCCCCAAATTTGGATTTTAGATGAAGCCACTGCCTCTCTAGATGCATCACAAGGTCGGTTTCAACAAAATTTAGCCCGGTTGACTCGCACCACTTTTATCATCCCCCATCATCTCGGTGTCGTTCGCAATGCTGACTGCATACTTGTCTTAGACCGAGGTATCCTTGTTGAGCATGGCACTCATCAAGAATTAATGGCAATTAACGGTATTTATTACCACTTATCTCAACAGCAATTACATCTGTAATCTCACTTGTATCAGTTATCTCTCTCTCAACCTCAACACAATTTTTTTGAGAATACTTTAGTTAAATCCAGGACTTCACCTACTATAAATTACTAAAAAACGTAACGATTTACTGGCTCAATTTGCTGCGTCTTTTTTTGCCCACAATATCGTTATGGGTCTTTTATCGTATTTATAGATTTGTATTGTTATAGGTTATCAAATTATATCATCTTTGCCGACATTTAACAACTTGCTATTTGTATCTAATTACTCATTATTATGCAAAACTTCCAAGCAGTTTATGGTGATTTTGCAAGAATGTCATACTGCCAAAGTCATTGCTATCAAGGATTTACCTGAAAAAATACCGCAACAAGAATATTAAATTGTTTAAAAAAGTTTATTTATAATAAGCATTAATATTTGTTTGATAAATGCCATAAATACAGTTCTATTTCCGTCTTATTAAGAATTTTATTTAATAGCAAACTTGACAATGAAAGCAACAAAGAAAAACTCTCAATTAATTATATGGTGAGGGGTGTAACCCCTCTTTACCTAACAAATAAAGGACAAAATAGAAAGTTGCACAACACTTAAGTAAATCTCACAACAGGAACTGTAAATTTAACTTATAAAATTGCCAAAATGGCAGATGACATTAACACCAAAAAATAGTATAAATACAAATGTTACTCTTAACGATTGAAGATGAAGATTTTATCTTAGCTAGTCTAAGATCCATCGGTTTTTTCTTAAACCCTCCTAAAGAAACTGTAATTGTTAATACATATAAATATCAGGGAAAAGGCATTAAATTAGGAGTTGGGACAATTTTCATTTTTGACAAAACTGTATCTACCAAAAGCCACACGCAGACTTTCTCCTGCCAGTCATCTGTCATGACAAAAGGTAAAAATTTACCTTTGACGCACTACCAAGCAACAGCTTTCAAACTGTAAGTCTGAAGGTGGACTTACTTCTTTGCCTTTATACCAAAGGAAATCAGACAGCATTGCGGCAGGAGCAGTAAACAAACTTGATGACAAACAGTCGAGTTTTTGATCGTAGGTCAGAAAAAGTGGAAAAAATCATTTTAGTAAATACAGTCGAAACCTCAAGTCAACCAAGCAGTTCAGAAATTAAGGAATACGGCAAAGTAGTTAAAATTGCCATCACAGATGGTCAGCAGATGCTTTTCTGCCAGGTGGTATTGGCAAAACAGAAGACAACCGCAATTACCACTAACTACTTGGAAAACACTACAAAGGCTCTTGAGCGCGTCTTAGCAGACGCTTATACGTCTGTTAGAGGTTGCATTCAAGTGTCGTACAAACGTTTGGGCGATCGCCTAAATAGCGCTCCTGGATGCAAGCGGAGTTTTATTGCTTATCCTGTTTCAACAATCAGCAGATTTTGTCAACAAAAAATCAAGGTGCAAATCAAACTTGATATTGAGCGCAACAGCCAGTATTAAATCGCTCTTTATAACAAGTCAGACGACTGCACCCAATCATTAACAACACTTCTGAAAAAAGCAAGTAGCTGCATGTAAGGCTCTTAGAAGATTGATAAGTTTCCGTTTAGTCACAAACAATCGCAGCCAAAGTTAGGCTGGTTTACTTCATCCAGGACACCTAAAACTATGAATCAAGATATTACTAACATTAGTCACAAATTAAATAAGGCAATTAATCCTGAGCAATTAGACCAGGTAGTTGAAGCCATTCTTGCCGGAAAGTATTCTTGGGCTTGTGTTTTGATGCTACGTTTCGCTGGGTACAATCCTTTACATTACATTCCGTACCGCACCTATAATCGATTGCTCAAAGAAAACACCCAGCAAATAAGGTCAAATCAACAGCACAACGAAAATTTACAAATAGTCAAATCATCTTCTGAAAAAAGGTCTGAAGGTAATCTTTCACCCAGTTGCTTAAGCAAAATTAAAGACCTAGCTTATTTAGAAGTGGTTGGCAAACATAAAACAGAAATTCGTGGTCGCGGTCTAGATCAGCCATTGGGAACACAAATTGATGAGCATCAATCCATTAAATCTGAATTAAGACCAGAAATAGCTCCAGAATTTTCCGAAAAAATCTGTAATTTAAATTAACCGTGTGTCACAAACTTATAGCTTTGGTAATTGAGAATACAGCATGGTTAATAATTTCTATGCCCTATTAGCTTTCGCCAAAGCTATGATAGTTATTAAAAACTCATGAATGACCTTTCAAAATTAGTGATTGAACCAAAGGAGATTGTCAACTTCCTCAAAAGCGAAATGAGTTTCAAAGAAGTCTGTCAAAAGATTTTGTTTCAAAAGGTGATATGTCACGCTACAGAAGAAAGAGGGATTATTGTAACGACAGAGGAAATTGAGGCAGAAGCAAATCGTCAACGTCGTGAAAAGCGTTTGGAAAAAGCTACAGATACTTTGTCATGGTTAACAAATGAGTTGATTAGTTTCGATGATTGGGAAGTCGGAATCCGCAATCATCTACTCTCAGAAAAATTGGCTCAAACTTTGTTTGCTAAAGAAGTAGAAAGTTTTTTTCTCCAAAATCGGCAGAGTTTTGAGCAAGTTATGTTTTATCAAATCATTGTTGACTCAGAAAAACTGGCTCAAGAACTTTACTATCAAATTGAAGAAGGTGAAATCAGTTTTTATGATGCGGCTCACCTTTATGATATTGATGAGAACCGCCGAAAAAAGTGCGGTTACGAAGGAAAAGTCTACCGTTGTTCCATGCAGACAGATATAGCCGCTATTTTATTTACAACAATACCTAAGCAATTGATTAGACCGCTGAAAAGCGACCTAGGTTATCATCTTTTAATGCTTGAAGAGTTGATTCCTGCCAAATTATCGCCTGAAAGATATCAAGAAATTCTGAATAATATGTTTCAGCAGTGGCTAGCTGCGGAGTTAGACTATATGCTTAATTTTTCCCAATTAAAAAGTTAGAAAGCTCCAGTCCACCTACGTGGAGAGAAGCCGACGACGACGCGAGAGGCTTTTGGCGTTTGTTTAGCCGAGGTATTGTATTTAAAATCTGATAAGTAAGACTATAATATTTTCTTACTTATGATAGATACTTAAAGTGTATGCATGTGATTTTATAATAAAATTGTATTTTTCATACTTTGGATAGATGCACTAATTTGAGTTAGACTATAACCGTTTTGACAATATTGGCTGTAAGAAATAAAGTTTGACTTTAACAGATTTTGAGTTTTACTACTTAACGTAGAAAATGCTGAGAAACCAAATAGTTAATAAAATTTAATTTGTATAGTGATATAAAATACAACATTAAATTTCCGTGAAAAAATTATAAAATTACCATAAAGATTTTCTTTTTTTGTCAGAAAAGCTTGACTAAATATACCTAAATCTATTAATAAGAAGATGTGTGTGAGTGCATAGTATAAGAATCTCTCGCTTTCTAGCTGAAATTGACTTTTAGATTATTTCAGATTTATAAGAATCTGCTGATTATAAGAGAGGTCATGGTAAGCTAACAAAAAGTGAGTGTTGTACTAATACCTAGTTTAAGTCGCTTTATCTTCAATGGCTAGAGCAGTTTTAAACGTTTTTTGTTAATCATCCTTAAGAATTTCAAATATTTGGAGGAGTAGCTATGTACTTATTCTTGTCCAGAGTTGAAGAAGATAATTAAAATAAAACCTTTTAGCAGACTCCAATAAGCTTTTTTATAATTCTTTGCTGAGGAGGAATGTTAAAATTGCAACCTATGTATATACCATCACATTTTCGCTCCCGCGTGGAATTGATGGCTTTGATAAATAATTGTGTGAATTGACACCATCAAGCCTTACACGATTATTGTGTTTGCTGAATATTAAGTTAATGTTGTAAACAATTTTTGAGCTTTTTTATCATTTTTATTCTAAAAGTGCATAATTTGATTTTGATACACCCATTAGGATACAGAAAGAGAACAAAAGCTCTTGAGACTTAACTGACCTTCAAAAAATGAGGTGTGGCTGAATGAACACAATTCCCACTTGTGTCAATAGACTTATCCGGAAATGACAACTTTATTTGCCTGAAACCTAGCTCTGGAAAGGGTTTTAGAGTTTCCTCTCTTACATAAGCTAAAAAGTAAGCTATGTAAGGGTTTCAGCTATTTTGAGCTTTATTCGCGGACAGGTCTAATGCGTAAGTTATCAAAGCTTGAGAAATTCGCTTGTTGGACTAGTGACTAATTCACCGTTTGAGGTGCGTTTATCACCTACTGTTGTTTATCAGGGACTCACCAGCTATGGATTATGCATGTTTCACTCTTTGCTTACTACTGCTGGCTAAGAATTCGCTAGCTGTGCTTACTTCACCAAACTTTCATCGGCTGGATTGAGGAAAAAATCCGAGAACAGGATGTAGAGTTACGACTCATGCCTATGTATGCAGCTATAGTGATTTTGCATCGGCAAAAAGGCATCTAAATTCCTCATCTTATGTAGCAAAGTTTTCAGCATGAAAACACAACATCATGTGACTACAAGTCTTTGATGTCGGTATATCTCCAGAGAAACTAATTAAAGAAAGGAGATTGACGCATCCAAATGATACAAACCCGTAATAACCCCCCTAGACTCGCAAAGCACAGGGGGGAAATCCGGTGTTAGTTGCACATCACTTAACGACTTAATTGTCCTTTTAGGACTAATTAATGCTTTTCAGCTGTAGAACTTTAGCTTGCCGGCTTAGAGAAACAGCTGCTGCGGACGAACTTGCCCACTTTGTACAGTTGATGACAACTGGATAAAATTATGTCACAACATTTCTTTAAAGACAAGGCTGTTGAGAGATACGACTTGCAAAAAAGCAAGTTGTTAACGCCTTTTGGATGTCAAGATCGGATGAAGAATTTCAAAGCGAATTTGCAGCCAAAATATAGTTGTCAGAGAAAAACTATGTTGCTGGCTTCCACGGGTGAATTTACAACCCGAATGTGTAAAATATTAGGTTATTTACCAGAAATAGCGTTCGGTTGGATTGCTGTTAGATGTTCGATTTGGATACCTGCGGCACGCTCAGGAGCGCGATCGCGTCCACTTAACAAAATTATCCTCTTAAGAACTAATTCACTCCTCTAAGGATAGGGCAATTAAGATTTAAACGGGCAATCTAACCCCAAACTTAGCTTACATTCATCTTTTAATCTGGCTAGTCATTAGTCAAGTGTCAAAAACTCTTGACTATTATGTGAAATTTGCAGGAGGAAACTGTGTTTTCACGGCAACAATTAAGTCAACAACTCACCCAAAATTTGGGTGAGACGCTTTGCGACAGCGAACTTGACAGGTGTTTGGCATTACTTGAAATTGTCGAACCACCAGCGGCAAAGCAATTTTGGCAAGCAGCAGAAGCAAAACCGGGAATTTACATTATCCTGGCAGGTAAATGCAGACTTTTAGATAGTGCTGATAACTTAATCACTACTCTTTCAGTTGGGGAATCATTTGGTGAGGTGACTCTGTTTCCCGAACAAGACTTGACAAATTACGCAGCTAGGGCTTCTGTTAATTTAAAGCTTGGCTATATCCCCACATATGCGCTGGAATTCGTTTTTCGCCAACATCCAAGTATAAGCGATCGCCTTTTAGCCCGCGCTGAAATTTGCGATTTCCTGCTGAGTTGTCACAATAGACACCAGGGGATACTCAAAGCTTTATCTTTATTTGAACGACATCAATTAGAAATTGGCTCTGTTGATGCTTCATTATCTGAAGATAGCAAGCTGTGGTTGTTATACAAAGGTCAACTCAAACACAAAGATAATTGCACCACACCAGGAAATTTCTTGGTTCCAGAAGCCGAAAAACAAAAGCAATGGGTCGTGAGTGAACCCAGTATCCTTTACATTCTGAAGAATTCAGATGTATCTACCGCACTGCAACATTGTCCGCAATTAGCAGAATTTGTCGGTGATGAACAACTACTTACTCAAACTACAAAGAAATCCAAACCGGAAAGAATCACTTCCCCCAAAAATGTTATCCCCTTTCGGCAGCGGGATGGGGAAAAAATTGCTTCAAGCGATCGCACTGCCAAACCAAACTCGAAAAAATCACGCGCTTATTTTCCTTCTCCTAAGGTAGTTGCAGGGCATTTATGGGGACGCTTGAGCAAAAATTATGTTTTCTTTGCTCAACACAGCGCCTCGGACTGTGGAGCCGCCTGTCTGGTGATGATTGGTCGGCACTGGGGTAAGCGTTTTAGCGTCAATAGAGTGCGCGATCTCACCAATGCCAATCGTAGCGGTGCATCTTTGCGTGCTTTGGCAGCAGCAGCCGAAACTCTCGGTTTTACCACCCGTCCGGTGAAAGCGAGTCTCGACAAATTAGCAGAACAACCCTTACCAGCGATCGCGCACTGGGAAGGCAAGCACTACATTGTCGTTCATGAAATCAGCAAAAAAAGAGTGATTGTCTGCGATCCCGCGATCGGTCAACGCAGCCTTACAGTAGCCCAATTCAACGCTGGCTGGACTGGTTATGCATTGCTGTTGCAACCCACCACCGAATTAGAAAACGCCGAAGAAGCCACTAGCTCTTTGTGGCAATTCTTTGATTTGGTCAAACCTCACAGTAAGGTTCTATTAGAGGTATTTCTTGCCTCTTTATTGCTGCAAGTCTTTGGATTGATTACGCCAATATTTACCCAGCTACTGCTAGATAGAGTGATTGTCCAGGGCAGCAGCGTCACTTTAACCGCTATCTGTTTAGGCTTGATAATTTTTGGCTTGTTCAGCATCATCATGAACGCCGTGCGGCAATATCTGCTGTTACACACTGCCAACCGTGTCAGTGTGGCGCTGCTGGTGGGTTTTATGAAACATACCTTCCGCTTGCCCTTGTCGTACTTTGAGTCGCGTTACGTCGGCGATATTGTTTCTCGTATCCAAGAAAATCAGAAAATACAAAGTTTCCTCACAGGACAAACCCTATCCACCATTCTGGATTTGTTCTCAATAGTTATCTATTTGGCTGCGATGTTCTGGTACAACCAGGGCATGACGTTGCTGGTGCTGTTGATTGTGCCGCCATTTTTTATCTTGGCATTGGCAAGTACCAACATTTTGCGCCGGATGTCTAGAGAGATTTTTAATGCCGGAGCAGAAGAGAATAGCTATCTAATTCAATCACTCACAGGTATTCGTTCCGTGCGCTCAATGGCAATTGAGCAGACAGTGCGCTGGCATTGGGAAGAACTGCTGAATACTTTGGTGAAAAAAGGCTTCAAGGCACAGATAATTGGCATTCGCTTGCAAATTATCAGCGGCAGCATCGATACCTTTACATCTACAGCATTGCTCTGGTATGGGGCATGGTTGGTGATTAATCATCAACTCACCATCGGACAATTAATTGCCTTCAATATGTTGATGGGCAATGTCATCAGTCCCTTCAAGCGATTGGCAGGAGTTTGGAATCAATTGCAAGAAATCTTCATTTCTGTGGAACGGCTGAATGATGTCTTAGAAGCGGAACCAGAAGAAGACTTGCTTACCTCCTCTCGTAAATCTTTAGGCAAACTTCGCTCTCACATCCGCTTTGATAACGTCACTTTTCGCTATCACCCAGAAAGCGATATCAACATCTTAGAAAATATCAGCTTTGAAATTAAACCAGAGCAAATGATTGCCGTTGTCGGGCGTAGCGGAAGTGGGAAAACAACGCTTTCCAAATTAATTTTGGGTTTATATCCGCCGACAGATGGCAAAGTCCTCATAGACGGTCATGATATCAAGGGTATCTCTTTGCGATCGCTCAGAACGCAAATCGGTGTCGTCGATCAAGATAACTTTCTGTTTGGCGGTACAATTCGCGAAAACATCGGTATAGCTCATCCAGACGCTTCCCTAGAAGCAATTACCGAAGCAGCGCATCTAGCAGGAGCAGACGAATTTATTCAACAATTACCAATGGGTTATGAAACCCAAATCGGTGAAGGTGGCGGAATGATCTCCGGTGGACAACGCCAACGTTTAGCGATCGCTCGCGCTTTGCTTGGTAATCCGAGATTATTAATTTTCGATGAAGCCACCAGTAATCTCGACGCTGAATCTGAACGCATTATTCAGAACAATTTAAAAACTATTCTGCAAGGGCGGACAAGCTTAATCATAGCCCATCGGCTTTCCACCGTGCGGAATGCTGACTTAATTCTGGTATTAGATCGCGGCATCTTAGTCGAAAGCGGTACTCACGAAGACTTAATCGCCAAGAAAGGTCATTGCTACTATCTCAATCAACAACAACTCGCGCAAGCAGGTTGAGTCAAAAGTTAGGAGTTGTACAGACGCGATTAATCGCGTCTGTACGCTAGGAGTTCTCCCCCTTGTGCCCCCCTCTCCCCCCCTCTCCCCATCCCCATCGTGGAAAGGAAACTATGCCACACCCATCACCCAATTCATCCGCCTTTGAGCGTGCAGATGAAGACGACGGTTACATAAAGCCTGGTGAATATATTGAACCCAATCATCAGGTAGAAGAAGCAGGTGAAGTTAAGGAATGGTTCCACGGAACTGAAGAACTGTTAGACGCCTTACCTAGAGTTTGGACACGCTCTTTGCTGTATACGCTAACTGGTTTTGTCGTTCTTATCTTACCTTGGTCAATTCTCTCTAGAATAGACGAAACCGGAAGCGCCAAAGGACGGATAGAACCCAAAGGAGCAACCCAAAAATTAGATAGTCGTTCTGGAGGTAGCGTCACTGCTGTCAGAGTCAAAGAAGGAGACACCGTAAGAACAGGGCAAATTCTTCTAGAACTCGAATCGGATGTTCTGCGAACAGATTTGCAACAAGCAGAAGCCAAGCTTTCTGGACTACAAAACCAGCAGACGCAACTGGAACTACTCAAAAACCAATTACAGTTGGCAATTAGCGTTCAAGAGCAGCAAAACAAATCTCAAGAACTAGAAAAAATTGCCCAAATTAACCAAGCGCGGCAGAATCTTGATGCTAAAGAGAGTAGTTACAACCTACAAAAGTTAGAAAAACAGTCATTAGTCAATCAAGCAAAGCAACAGATTAGCACCAGTCAGAATGACCAGAAGTCTGCTCAAAGTCGTTTAACTATAGATTCAAGACAAGTTGAGCGCTTTAGCCAACTTGTAAAGGATGGTGCGGTTTCCGTAAACCAAATTGACCAACTCCAAAAAGAAGAACAAGAAAGCAAACGACTTTACGAGAAAGGAAAATCCGACGTCAAACAAGCAGAATTACGTTTAGCTGAAGAACGAAGTCGCTATCAGACAACAGTCAACCAGTTGGAGTCTGACATCAAGCAGGCAAAACTGAGACTGCAAGAAGAGCAGAGTAGCTATCAAAGCGTAATTAATGCTGGGAAACTAGCTGTGCTGAGAACTCAGGAACAGTTCAAATCGCTGCAAAGGCAAATCAGTGATGCGCGATCGCAAATAGCCCAAACCAAAAGCCAGATTACATCCTTAAAGTTGCAGTTAGGGCAAAGAGTAGTGCGATCGCCTGTTGATGGCATGATTTTTGAATTCCCAGTCTCTAAACCAGGAGCAGTATTACAACCTGGTCAAAGGATTGCCCAAATTGCCCCGAAAAACGCTGGCTTTGTACTCAAAGCGAATATGCCTAGTCAAGAAAGCGGCTTCTTGAAGGTAGGAATGCCAGTAAAAATGAAATTTGATGCCTATCCATTCCAAGAATATGGAATAGCTCAAGGGCGTGTCAATTGGATTTCACCTGACACAAAAGTGCAGCAAACACCCCAAGGCAATACCGAAAGCTTTGAATTAGAAATTACCTTAGATAAACCTTATCTTCAGAATGGCAATCAACGCATTAAATTAACCGCCGGTCAAACAGCAACAGCCGAGGTAATTGTCCGCCAGCGCCGCGTCATTGACTTAATCTTAGATCCATTCAAGAAAATACAAAAAGGGGGTATGGAACTTTAATCAAATGTACTCATATTTCCTATTCGTAGTGAGCGGTTTACCGCTCATCTAAGCACGCTTTGTGCTTACTACAATTCTTCGAGGTACTATATCATGTCTACACTTCTAACTATTTCGCCTGAAGACATAATTCACAGCATCAAACTATCTTGCCGACTTCCCGATTTAGTGGAGGCGATCGCTACACAAAAAATTATTCTCGATACTGCAACACTTGCAGGTATCAAAGTCGCAGAACAAGAACTTCAGCAAGAAGGAGATAGGCTACGGTTTGCCCGGAAACTTGTTAAAGCAGCAGACACCTTAGCATGGTTAAAAAAACATCATCTTTCCGTTGATGACTTTGAAGAGTTAGTTCATAACGACATCCTCGCAAAGAAGTTAGCAAATCATCTATTTGCAGATAAAGTCGAAGCGTTTTTTTATCAAAACCAACTTAATTATGTTGCTGCCGTTACCTATGAAATCATCTTTGATGATAGAGACGTAGCGTTGGAATTATTTTATGCA
>JBPCQW010000378.1:0-3549 GCA_050997715.1 Hassallia sp. | reverse complement strand
GTTGATGGTTGGTGCAAGAGATATGGCTTTTCCGAAGTTGAATGCGATCGCCTTTTGGTTAAACCCAGTAGCCGGCGCATTAATTCTCGGTAGTTTCTTCTTTGGTGGTTCGCAATCTGGTTGGACTGCTTACCCACCATTAAGTTTAGTTACCGCTAACACCGCACAATCGATGTGGATTTTAGCGATCGTCTTGGTGGGAACTTCCTCAATTTTGGGTTCGGTGAACTTTGTCATCACCATCTTGAAGATGAAAGTTCCTAGCATGAAATGGGATCAAGTTCCTTTATTTTGCTGGGCAACTTTAGCAACCGCTATTTTAGCGCTTCTCTCCACACCTGTATTAGCGGCTGGTTTAGTGTTGTTGTTGTTTGATATCAACTTTGGTACTTCCTTCTTTAAACCAGATGCTGGGGGTAATGTGGTAATTTACCAACATTTATTCTGGTTTTATTCGCACCCGGCAGTTTATTTGATGATTCTGCCCATCTTCGGCATCATGTCGGAAGTGATACCCGTACATGCCCGGAAACCGATTTTTGGTTATAAAGCGATCGCTTACTCCAGCGTAGCCATCTGCGTTGTCGGTTTGTTCGTCTGGGTACACCACATGTTTACCAGCGGTACACCCGGTTGGATGCGGATGTTCTTCACCATCTCCACCCTCATCGTGGCTGTCCCCACCGGCGTGAAGATTTTCGGCTGGGTCGCTACCCTTTGGGGTGGTAAAATTCGCTTCACCAGCGCCATGCTATTCGCCATTGGCTTGCTTTCCATGTTTGTCATGGGCGGTTTAAGCGGTGTAACAATGGGAACAGCCCCCTTTGATATTCACGTCCACGACACATATTATGTAGTGGCGCACTTCCACTATGTATTATTTGGCGGTTCCGTATTTGGCATCTACGCCGGCATTTACCACTGGTTCCCGAAAATGACGGGACGGATGATGAATGAAACTTGGGGTCGCGTTCACTTCGTCCTCACCCTCATTGGCACTAATTTGACATTTTTGCCGATGCACGAGTTGGGTTTGCAAGGAATGCCTCGACGAGTTGCCATGTACGATCCGCAATTTATCAGCCTGAATCAGATTTGTACTGTTGGTTCTTTTATATTGGCAGCTTCAGTGATTCCCTTCACCATCAACGTCATTTGGAGTTGGATTGCTGGACAAAAAGCCGGTGATAATCCTTGGCAAGCTTTGACTTTAGAATGGACAACCAGTTCACCACCAATAGTTGAAAACTGGGAAGTATTGCCCGTTGTCACTCACGGTCCCTACGACTACGGCATCAATAATCATAGCGCTGAATTGCCGCCATCTGGTGCGACGGAAGTTAGTGCTTAGTTAGTTCGTAGTAAGCGCTAAAGCGCTTATTACGATTTATTTTTGGAAATTTATTTACAGCGTAAATAATATGGCGAGCGCAACATCAAGTGCAGAACATCACGCAGAACACAGCGAACATCAAGATTTGCGAGTATTGGGATTATTGACCTTTCTTGCTTCTGAATCTTTAATGTTTGGCGGCTTTTTTGCGACTTATTTGTTCTTTCGAGGAATAACGGAAGTTTGGCCACCAGAAAACACCGAAGTAGAACTTTTATTGCCGACGATTAACACGATCATTCTGGTTTCTAGTAGTTTCGTAATTCACTTTGGTGATACGGCAATTAAAAAGAATGATGTCAAAGGAATGCAGCGTTGGTACACCATCACTGCAATTATGGGGGCAGTTTTCTTACTTGGTCAGGTTGTTGAGTATCTAACTTTAGGATACGGCATGACGACTAATGTATTTTCTAACTGTTTTTATTTAATGACAGGTTTTCACGGTTTGCACGTCTTTATAGGACTGTTATTAATTCTAGGTGTATTGTGGCGATCGCGTCGTCCCGGTCACTATTCTGCTACCAAGCACGTTGGTATTGAAATGGCAGAAATATACTGGCACTTTGTAGACATCATCTGGATTATTCTCTTCTCCCTGCTGTACGTTCTCAGCTTGTTTAAATAAAGGGAAGGGAGTGGGCAGTGGTGAAAATTCAAAACTTCTTTATTCCCTATTCCCTACTCCCTACTTCCCATTCCCCATCAAGGATATTTTTATGAAAGTTGACTCAGAAAGCTTCTCATGGTTTCAAGTTCCAGAGGATATCAAGCAATTATTGATATTAGCCGCGAAAAACTGGGAAAATACCGCCGAATCAGAAAAGTATATGCAGCAAGCTTTAGCTAAAACACAAGATAATCTAGACGTATTAATCGCCGCATATAGATATTTTTACTATAAAAATAATTATCTCTTAGCGCTGGAAATGGCAGTTAAAGTTATAAATAAAATTCACAATTCCGAAAAACTACCTGATGATTGGCAACAACTAAAGCCAATATTAGTTAGTCATCAAGATAACCCTTCAATTCGGCTATATTTAACCGCTTACGCCGCTTCTGGATTAGTATTAGCAAAGCTGGGAGAGATAGAACAAGCTAAAGAAATAAGTGCCAGAGTCAAGGAAGTTGATGAAAAAAAAGAATTTGGTGGGGGACTTATACTTGATATTTTGACACGCCCAGCCGAAGAAGATGAATAATTATATTTATTCTTGAAGTAGTGAGCGCTAAAGCGGTTTAGCGTTCACTACAAAACACACCCTATCTTCAAATAGTGTATTTATGAAAAAGAGAGATTGGCTTGTAACTGGAGACGGTCAATATCAAGCATGTAAATCAGCCAGACAATGGGATTTATTAAGAGAGAATTATCGCCTGTATCGGTTTCTAACTGAGTTGGAAGATGTGCTTAATAATGTTGACGACGAATCAAGTCGCCTTCCAGAAATTCGGATGTTGGTAAGGCGATTGATTACTAATTCGTATTGGGTGCAAAGTCAAAAATTACAACCTTCTCCCCAAACTGGAACTTCTGTTTTACTACTGTATGATGAATTAGGTTTTCCTTTAACTGTACAAATAGTAACATTTTTACCAGGAATAGAATCATCAATTCACAACCACGGAACTTGGGGAGTAGTAGCAGTATTAAAAGGACAAGAAAAAACAAGTTGTTGGCAAAGAAGTCCTAATGCAAAATTTCCAGATAAAATTGAAACTACAGGCGATATAACTTTAGAAGCAGGAGATATTATCAGCTTTACTCCTGATGCAATTCATAGCGTCGAAGCGGTAGGTGATGAACCAACTGTTACTTTTAATATTTATGGGGAAACTGACCCAAAAGAAAGATTTGAGTTTGACATAGTTAATCAGACTGCGAAAAAGTTTTAATATTTGATAATTATTAATTAAAAATGACTAATTATATTAATCCAAATTTAAGCGAATAGAATTTGCGGCTACACAAACTTATAGAAAATCAACTATTTAGCCTGTGTAGACGTGATTTTAATCGCCTTGTTACCTACTTATTAAGGAGATAATTAAATGGCAAGGATAATTTTCTATGAAAAACCAGGCTGCGGAAACAATACTAAACAAAAAACTCTGCTGACAGCCGCCGGTCATGAAGTTGTGCCGTATAATCT
>JBPCQW010000336.1:0-7973 GCA_050997715.1 Hassallia sp. | reverse complement strand
TCCTCGTTCCTTCTATGTATTTTGTCTGCGATGAGCGAACACTGAACCCCAGTATCCCATAACATGGGTACTTTATTTCCGCGCCAGCTGTACTAGTGAGGTACGGGCCCCATCTACTGCGTAATTTGTGGAGTTAAACGAAATACATAGATTGGCTGATTGCGAGTTGTTATATTCATAATTACTGCTAATTATTAACATTTACTTTCCAGATTCATAATATTCAGCGTTTTTTGCATCAAACTCTGGGTTTATTTAGCTGCAAAATCTTTATTAAAACGCTTTTTCTAGTTGTTCAGATCTGAGAGATTTTATTAAACTTAACGGTAGTGGTTGCTGACTAATTTTATTAACATAATCTTTACTCAAATATGGAAGGTAACTTGGCTGTTGGGTAACATAGGTTTCAAAGAAAGGAATACTTAAAGCTTTAACATAACGACGTGCTAAGGCTGGACTAGAACCAATTACAGATGTAGGAACAGGCACGGTTGCATTAGGCGATTCTGCAATAGTAGAAAAGTGTGTCCCGCCATTGATGAGTGCTAAATACTTGTTTTGAGTTGTTAACCAAGTAAAAGGCTGAATTTGTTCTGGTAAAGCCGGAGCAACAGTATCAGAACTGCCAGATATAATCATCACCTGAATTTTGATTTGGCTGATACTAGCTTGACCAAAGATACTGCTATCAACTGGATTAATTGCAATTGCTGCTTTTATTCTTGCATCTGATAAGTTGTATTGAGCATTTGGTAAATTGACCGCCAAACATTGAAGTAAAAGCGAAACATTTAACGTATCTTCTAAAGCTGGACAGTCAGTTTTTAATTGCTCAAAATTAATTTTTGCACCTGCCAATGCTAATGCCGTATATCCACCAAATGATTGCCCTACTACACCAACTTGTTCTAAATTTAAACGTCCTTGAAATGTTGGATTAGACTTTGACAAACGAGTGAGTTCATCTAGTAGATATTTAATATCTAAAGGTCTGTCAATTAGTTCTCTAGGATTGGTAACTCTATTAGCTATACCTTGTAATAATGCTTGCAGTTGTTGTGAATTACTTCCAGGATGTTCTGGAACAGCAACCACAAAACCATAGGATGCGAGATGTTCAGCTAGATACGCAAAACTTGTTCTGTCAGAACCAAGTCCGTGCGAAATGACAATTATCGGACGAGGAGTTTGAGCAACTGGGAGGTAAATATCAGCCGGGAATTTTCTGAGACGCGATATGTCATTAAGAATAATAGTTTGCTTTAAAAAACGAAAACTTCCGGTTTTTCCTAAATCCATTAATGGAATAGTATTAAGCGTAGAAGCTGTAATTACCTGTTGTTGGGATTGTTGGTTAATTAGAGCTACTGCATTTTTAGTTTGATTTACTAAATTTTGTAATGAATCTGCTATTGCCAAACTCTGATTTAAATTAATTGAAATTGCACTCGCCGGAAACTTGCGTAATACATTTAAAAGCGTAAAATCTTTTTGATCTGCGGCTGACAAAATTAGTGCCGCGCGAATAGCATAAAAGCCTGACAATCTAGATTCTGTTTGAATAACTTTTCCCAATCTTTGTAATAATCGTTCGCCAATTGGTGTATAAAGAAACTGCGAAATCTCTACTTGATTTAAGGGAATGGGAGTTAGTAGAACTTTCCGCAGTTGAGTTAGTTGCTTTTTGTTTACATACTGAGTATATCCAGCTAAATCATTGCCTATTTTGCCTGTTTTTGCATAGGTTTCGAGCGAACTAATTGGGACAGACCTTTCAAAAAGGCCGTAATTAAATCTTATACGCTCTGCACCTAAAGCCTGATTTGCAGTTAGTGTAGGTATCAACCCTATACTAAAAATTCTCAAAGCCAATTTCAGCCAAACAGTTTGTTTACCTATAAGATGAGTCATTACATACCACTCGATATATTACATTTATTACGTAACGATAAAATTAGCTGATAATAAAATTTGATAAAGATTAACATCATTTTGAACTAAGCAAGCATGACCGCTATTAGGTAAAGTTATTATCTGAGAATTAGGAAAAATATTACTTAAACGTTGTGCCTCCGCTTCTGAAGGTAAAAGCCGATCCTCTCTACTGGCAATTAATAAGACAGGTTGAGTTATTTGAGATAATTTATTCTCGTCAATATCAAATTCTTTCATCAAAGATAGACGCTGATTAGCGGTTTTTTTAGGTGCAGAACTGGTCGATTTTAAAAGAGCTTGGCTAGCAGTAGACGAAATTCGACTTAAATTAGCTAAAAACGGCAAGCATAAAAACGAAGAGATTTTATAAAAAAACTGAGGTGTGTAAGGAAATAAAAGTGAACCTAAGTTTAACAAAAACATTCGATGAAAGGAAGAAGCAGAATTAATTAAAATAACCTTTGTAAATAGTTGAGGAAATTTTTCTAAAACTTTTAGTGCCAAGCAACTACCGAATGATTCTGCACAGAGATAAACAAGCGATTGCGGTACTTTTTCTAGTTCTATCTGGGTTAAACTTGCCAGTTCTTCTGTCATTTGATCCCAACTTGTTAAATTATCAGGTGGAATAATAAAACAACGGACATCAAAAGCAGCTTCTAAACCTACTGTTTGAATAGACATCAATTCCTTTCCAGTCTCATCCATTCCAGGTATAAATACAAAAAGTGGATAACTAGGGTTAGATGCATGGGGAGTGAAAAAATAAGGATGATTGCGAACTTTAGATAACATGGCTAAGAAAAACTATAATTTTGGTCAAGTCATCAACTAATTTCAATTGCAACTTAAATAACTAGGAAGCAGGGCTGATTGTTTTTCCATCTGATTGCGTCTTGACATCATCACTAGATGGTTGCGAATACTCCTCTTCAGTTTGACTTATTAAACGTAAGTTGAGCAGACTGGCGATCCAAGGAGCTGTTAAACCTTGGAAAAAAACTGTCATTATAATTGTCAAAAATACTAAGGCTTTAATGGAATCACCGCCATTAATACCCTGTTTTGTAAGTGAAACTGCAAACAAAGAAGCTAAAGAAGCAGCTACAATTCCACGAGGAGCAACCCAAGATAAAAATAACTGCTGTTGCCATTTCAAACCTTGATTCCAGGTAGATATTAAAATGTTAATGGGACGCACTATCACCATTAATACTAAAACTGTTAGAACACTACCCCAACCCAATGCGAAAACACTTGCAATTGATAAGTCTGCTGCTAACAAGATAAACAAAACAGAATTAGCTAAAATGCTCAACTGTTCATTAAACTGACGCAGTAAAGACTCTGAAGGGAGGTTACTAGCTTTTAAAACTATCCCTATAACTACAGCAACTACTAGACCAGATTCACTACGAAGAACCTGTGCCAAACTAAATAAACCCCAGACACTAGCTAAAACAACAAGATTTTTTAACTCTTGGGACAGAAATTTATCCTGTTTGAGAAGTTGAGAAAGCAACCAACCTCCTCCTAAACCAAGAGCTACGCCTATACCCAAACGCAAAACCAAGGCCTTAACTAAAATGACTGGCTGTACATTTCCACTCAAAACAAAGTTAAGCACAATCACAGCTAAAATTGCACCAATTGGATCTATAAAAACACCCTCCCCTTCTAAAAGCGTTGAAACTTGTTTTTCTACACCAATTTGCTTGAGGAGTGGATTAATAACTGTTGGGCCTGTCACAACTACCAAAGAGGCATAAAGAAAAGCAATTGGCCAAGGAAATTCACTTAACCAGTGTGCAGCTATTCCAGCACCCACAAACGTAATTAGTACTCCCAAAGTGACAAGATTGCGAAGACTGGTAGAAACCTCTTTTAACTCTCCTAGCTGTAGATTTAAACCACCTTCAAATAAAATCAATGCCACTGATAGGGAAACCACAACTTCTAAACCAACACCTAATAAAGATGGATCTAAAAAAGTCAAACCATCTCGCCCCAGAAGAATCCCGAACAGAAGTAGCAAGACGATGCTAGGTATATGAAAATAACCAGCTAAAACTTGAGCAGCAATACCAGCTACAACAGTTACACTTATCAAAATCGTAATAGGCAAAGATTCTTCCATAAAAAATTTAAGTCGTGCTGTACAACCTCCTATAATCTGATATCTGGCACTTAGAAAGTATGGTATCGATATTAGTACGGGTTCTTATCATCCTTTAGAAAGATATAAATTGTGAATAGCAACGTCAGGTGAAGAAACTGCAAGCAATTGTTAACTTTTTAACAGGATTATGGTTAGTAGCGATCGCTGTACCCTAAATGGCAATAGATATCCTGTCTGTCATTGGGACATGAGAATCAATCGTGGTGGTTTTGAGTAAGCCTTAGCGAAACCGACAGGATTGCTCTATAGTCTGAGTCTCTTCAAATTGCACCATTATCAAAACAGCTGGCGCATCGCCTACTGTTCCAGATAAGTGACCCTTATGACCTTGCGCGTCAGTTTTCGTACCCTGGTCTTCTCCAAAGGAAATTTCGCCAGCACCCATCTCAACTCGCTGTCCGTCCATAGTTTCCACAAACCAGCGTCCCGATAGCGGGATGATCCACTGGGGTTTGGGGTTCTCATGCCAGTCTCCAACCCATCCCACAGGTAGCACAGTAAAGGTGATTGTAGCACCGGACTGCTTTAAATTAGAAAGCCACTGCGGTGAGGTATCCGGGGCTATGCCTTTTTCCATGAAGTCTTCAATTTGACAACGGGACTGGTGACTTACACCGTCTTTATCAGTCCAGACGTGCCAGTAGTCAATTGTCGGTGATTGGTTATTTTGCATAAAAATGGCTCTCTTTAGTTTGTCAGTGCATTGTGGTTTAGCTACTTCACCCAAACTTACCACTGAGATATTCTTTGGTTGCTTGGGCTTGGGGATTGCTAAAAACTCTCCCTGTTTCCTCATATTCCACTAAGTAACCAAAGCGGTTTCCCTTATCTGACTCTTCCGCGTTGAAAAAAGCAGTAAAATCTGACACCCGCGAGGCTTGTTGCATATTGTGGGTGACGATAATAATTGTGTATTCTTCTTTGAGTTCCCGAATCAGTTCTTCAACTCGCCCACTAGAGATAGGATCGAGGGAAGAACAAGGTTCATCCATCAAGACTACTTTTGGTTTGAGGGCGATCGCTCTGGCAATACACAAACGCTGTTGTTGTCCGCCAGAAAGGGATAAACCACTTTGTTTGAGTTTATCTTTAACTTCAGTCCATAAACCAGATCGCTCGAGCGATGGCTCGACTAATTCATCCATATCTTCTTTTTTGTTTTGAATTCTGGCTCCATAAGCGATATTTTCATAAATTGATTTGGGGAACGGGTTAGGTTTTTGAAATACCATGCCAATCCGCCGCCGCACCTCTACCGGATCGATTTTAGGTGAATAGAGGTTTTTATTTCGGTAAATTACTTTGCCTTCTACCCGACATTTATCAATCAAATCATTCAGACGATTAAAACAACGTAGTAACGTACTTTTGCCACAGCCAGAAGGCCCAATCAAAGCAGTTACTCGTTGCTTTGGTATTTCCATATAAACATCGCGTAGTGCCAAAGTATCACTATAGTAGACGCTGAGTTTTTCCGTTTGCAAAACTGTTGTAGTTTCGCCGAGAGTTTTGGTATTATGGGAATTATGGCTTTGATTTTGGGCAGATATTGTTAATCCTGTATGAGAATAATTCTTAATGGGCTACGCTCTAAGCGGAGCTATGCCGCAGGCTTTACGTAATTCGTAATTAAAATTCTTAGAAAAAGCACTGATTGGAACTAGGAATTAATTAATTGTTAGCCTTTTAATAAGTACTTTTAAGTGTTGCCAAGCGGGAAAGAATGCTAGTAATCAGCACTAATAAAACTAGAATGAGTGAAGCTGCCCAAGCGATTTCTTGTTGATTTTCGTAGGGAACGGTGGCAAAGTTATAAACTAATATCGATAAAGTGGGAATTGGTTCCCAAATATTTGTAGGCCAAAATTGTGAAAACAAAACTGTAAAAATTAAAGGTGCAGTTTCACCAGCCGCCCGAGCGATCGCTAAAGTCGTACCTGTGATAATTGCTCCCATCGCTGATGGTAAAACAACTTGTAAAACTGTTTGAAAGTTAGAAGCACCCACCCCTGTTGAAGCCCAACGCACTTCTTGAGGTACAAGTTGTAAGGCTTCGTCAGCAGTTCTTACCACTATCGGTAACATCAAAATTGCCAAGGCAAAACCGCCAGCCACGGCTGAGAATTGATTTGTACTTGCAACTATCACACCATAGGCAAATAGTCCCACAATAATTGAGGGTACACCACTCAATATATTAGTAGCAAAGCGAATCCATTTAACTATTCTGTCGGAACTAAACTCTGATAAATAAACTGCTGCCAGAATCCCAAAAGGAATGCTCAATACCGAAGCAATCCCCACGACAATTAATGTTCCTACAATAGCAGGACTAACACCGCCACCTTTTTGCAACGCGACTGGTATCTGTCCTGTAAATAGTTCTAGATTAAATTGACTACCTCCTCGAATAATCACATAACCAAGCACTAACACTAAAGGCAGAATTGCAATAGGCAGCATGATAAATGCTAATACTGTCAGCACAGCCCCAATTAAGGTTCGGCGAGTACCATAAGAAAATTCCATGCTCTCATCTGTGTTTGCAGATTGTCTAGCTTGACTAGTGGATGTCATAATTGCCTACCTAAGCTGTAATTTATGATGAATTTTTCTCGCTACTAAAACTTTTTAACTCGGCGCACAATGAGTTCGGCAAGCATATTAACTATGAGTGTAATTACAAACAAAATTAAACCAGCATAAAATAAGGAAGCTCTTTGCAAACCACTAGCTTCTCCGAATTGATTGGCTAACAAAGAAGCAATTGTATTTGCAGGTGCAAGCAGAGAGAAGCTTAAATTGTTGCTGTTACCAATTACCAAGGTTACAGCCATTGTTTCTCCCAATGCTCTCCCCAATCCGAGCATGATTCCACCCACAATTCCAGAAAAAGCTGTTGGGATCAGAATGCTGAAAATTGTTTGCCAACGGGTTGACCCCACACCATAAGATCCCCAACGAAGTTCGGAAGGTAGAGAAGCAAGAGAATCGCGGGAAATCACTGTAATAATTGGCAAGATCATAATGGCTAAAATTACCCCAGCAGGTAGCATTCCCGGCCCTATATACCGCGTGGAAAAAAGAGGTATGTAACCAAAGTTATCGTGAAGCCAATTGCCTATAGGTTTCAAGAATGGTATCAGGACGTAAATACCCCAAAGTCCATATACAATACTAGGAATAGCTGCTAGCAGTTCCACTAAAAAAGTTAGTATGGTGCGAATTGATAACGGTAAAAAATTCTCACTCAAAATGATCGCACTTGCTAAACCAATTGGCACAGCTAAAAGCAAGGCAATTAATGAACTCAGGAGCGTTCCAGAAATCATGGGTAACACTCCATAAAGGTTTTCTACAGGGTTCCAAGCGCTTTTAATGAGGAATTGTAGACCAAACTCTCGAATCGCAGGTATTGAGTCTATGGCGACTTGTACGGCTATCCAAAGCAATAATGCTGCAACAGCAACTGCTAATATGCGTGTTAACCAAAAAAAACTCTGGTCTAGTGTTTTTTCAGTCTGCGATCGCGCTGCTTCTGAGTCTATCTGAGATTCGTCGCTGGTTGCTAACGTCATAAATTCCCTCTATCAAAACAAAGCTAACAATCTATGCAATTAATGTTGATTGTATGAAGTTTTTTATCCAAAAGATTTTTCAGTAAACGCAGAGGATACAAAGATATTTTGATGAATAATTTATGATTACTATTCTTCTATCTTTAAAAAAGAAGAATTATTTCACAGGACTCTATCGAGATACGCTTCAAAAAAGCAATAAGTTCAAGTAACAAACACGTAATATTATATAGCTTGCATTGTTGATTATTTTACAACCTGCGATAGATTTAGGTTGGTGC
>JBPCQW010000307.1:0-12142 GCA_050997715.1 Hassallia sp. | reverse complement strand
AACAGATTATCATGATTGTGAAGGATGAAAGTCCTTTCTCAGATAATTTATGGCGTTAAATAATGCTTTGTACAAAAATTTATCTTTAGTAATCCAAAATTCAATTAATTCTTGCCAGACTTTTCTATCAAAGAGTTTTCTATCTTGATATAGCAGGATTGCTAAACCCAAATTCAAAAACAATAAAACCAAAATGTGTGCCATAAACATACCCACTTGACGCAACAGATAATTATTAGTTGCATTTTGCAGCACATCATATAAAACTGTTTTGTGTTCAATTTCTTCTAATGCGTGCCATTCAAAAAGCTGCTTTAACTCTGGTTCAGCTTCAGCAAATAAGTCAACTTCTAAAGTAAACTCAGCTATCAAAGTTGTTAAATGTTCAATTCCGGCAGCAATGGCTAAATTTAAATTAACACTCATTTGCTGTTCGAGAATATCAGAAAAAATAGCCTGTAAGCAGCGCAAATAAGTATCAAATTTATAGCCAGAAGCGCGTAAATTATCCCAGAATTTTTGATGCTGGTGCGAGTGTTGTGCTTCTTGATATATAAAGGCTTGAGCTTCTAGTTTCAGTTGCGGATTGTCAATAGAATTAATTCTTTTTTTGACGTTACGAATCAGATATTTTTCAAATTCAGGAGTGCCAATTGTAATGCTATTAAACAAGTGGGTTTTGAAAACACTTTGGTTAAACCAATATCTCTCAGTATTTGCGGAAAAATCAAAGTTTAATCGGCGTACTTCTATTTTACTCATGTGCGTTATTCCTCTCAAGTAACAAATCTAGAGAGAGCTTGACACTTATGATAATACTAATTTTAGCGATTCAACTGCGTGATATCATGTCTGTTAAATTAATAGTCATAAAAACACCGCAACCGTCGTCGTAGAGACGTTCCAATGGAACGTCTCTACAATATGTATGATTAACCGGACATGACATGATATACTGATTGGGAAACCGAATTTACAATTTGAGTAAGTTCTTGAAGTTTTGCCGCTACTGCACCATTGGTAAATAATTCTTCTGCCTTAATTATACCCGCTTGCATATCTGAACAAATACCACTTCGCCATAGATAAAACCCGCCATTCCATAAAGCTGTTTGCATCAGTTCGGAAGGTTTTCCACTCAACACGCTTTGCATATCTGCTACTAGTTGTTCAGTAGTTTCCAGGGGTACATTCTTGGTAGTAAAATTGTAGTCACGCGGTGCGAGGAGTAACCTTTCTATCGCTGTTAATCCTTCTTCTTGCGGTGCTTCAGGTGCAGATAAACCGATGATTGCAGTGCGATCGCGTGGTAAATCACAACTGCCTTCCAATCCCTTCACTAATGTAAATTTGCTTACTCCCCGCAGCGTCAAAGCTTGTTTAAACATTTTTTCTGTGGGAGGATGGACAAACCCAGCAATAACATGAGCATCGCCAGCATAAGGACACCAAATTAACTCCATTGTCGCAAAAGGTGGACGTTTGCCCAGTTGGTCGCGGTACTCCCAAATACTATTATTTAAGGGAAAATGCCGAGGTGTATAAACAAAGCCAATGCCTGTTTTTTCAAAGACTTGCTGAGTTTCTTCTAGTGTCAGTGTAGTCCAATCAACTCCTAACTTCTGCCAAATTTCTACCAAAGGTATACCATATTTTGTTGGCAGGCGAGATCCTCCATGCATCACTACAGATTGCCCCGCAGAAGCTAACAGTAAAGCCGTCACCGGGCTAATAGGTGCGGTGCGGGTTCTGCCATCATAAGGTATGCCTAAAACTATCACCGGACGCGCAGAGTTAATATTTTGCAGTAGTGGTCCTAGTTCTTCGTAAGCATCCAACATTCCCGCTAACTCTTCCCCGGTGGGACGTTTGATGCGGTGGGCAATTAAAAACGCACCGATTTGCGCTGGTGTCGCTTCACCCAGCAGCATCATCTTTGTTGCTGAAGCAGCTTCCGCACGAGTTAAATTTTCGCCGGTGTGATTCCCGCTGCCTACTTTCTTTAGTAATTCTCTGAATATATTGCTCATAATTAATAATTTATAATTCTTAACTTTTCACTTATAGTACAGACGTTCGGTCCGGAACGTCTCTACCTTTTATTAACAAGCCGATCGCTTTAAAGAATCAAACTGTTGTGGTATATTTTCCTGCACTAATTGCCAAAAGTATTGAATAGGTGGAATTAGCAAGCGATCGCCTGTTGTTACCATGACAACCCGACGAGTTAAACTAGAATTATCTGGCAAACTCACGTTAGCATTGCAGGCTAACGAGCGAACTGCAAGGGTTGGGTCAAGACGTGCTTCAACTAATGCAGAGTGAGGCAGCAAAGCTATTAGTTCTCCTTGACGTACCACTCCCCGGAACGCATCTAAAGTATTTACCTCTAAAGCTGCTTGAAGTGTGGCTTCTAAACGCTCAAATCTATCCTGTATCAAGCGTTGCATCCCATAACCATCTTTAAAAACTACTTGGGGATAACGAATTATTTCTGACCAAGGAACATGATTGTGTTGCGCTAAGGGATGATTGGCACAACAGAGTAATTCTATAGGTTCATCAAACAGCGTTTCTACCACCATTTCTCTAGAGGTGGTGAGAAAGCGATTATTCATGACAATTGCCAAATCTACTAATCCATCTTTGAGAACTTTTAAAGCGCGATCGCTTCCTAATGATGTTACTCGCAATTGCACATCTGGATATTTATGACAAAATTTTTGCAGAATTGGTGGTAAATAATAAGCACACAGCGAGTGAATCACAGCTACACAAAGTTCTGGCTGCTTTCCTGCGACTAAATCTCCTAACTCTTGGGTGACAGTTTGCCACTCTAAGCAAATTTTGCGGGCACGGGGTAGCATCCTCTCACCCCCCAGAGTCAGTTTTGCTTGTCCTGTTCTGTGAAACAATTCTAAGCCCAAATCTGCTTCTAGTGCCTGAATTTGGCGACTAATAGTTGATTGGGTGACACCACATTTTCTCGCTGCTTGTTGAAAGCTGCCAGTTTCTGCGATCGCTAGAAAGGCTTGCAACTGCTCTAGGCGCATTGTTATGTAGCCTGAATTACACTTTTGGTTTTAATTAGGTTAACGGATGTTAGCGCATATTTTAGTACTCTTTGTTACAACCTAATTTTTTTATATTTATCTTTGCCATTTTTCTGTAAATCTTAAGCACTTTACAAAAATGCCATTGTATGAGTTATAAATAATGCTCCAAGCAGTGCGATCTGTGATTTTTCCCAAAAAATCAAAAAAATATGCGATCGCGCATTCCTCAATACAAACTTATCAACGTTATATCACCGGACATAATATAATTGCTGCTAATAATTCTCAAGTCAGCGTATGCTAATTTAATTTGCTAAGACTATCTTCAAGTCTTGGCACATTTTCTTTTTGAATATTACCAATAGGCAATGTAACAGTAAAAGTAGTTCCTACCCCAACTTCGCTCTTGACAGCGATTTTACCATTATGTAAGTCAACACACTGCTTGGCGATCGCCAATCCCAAACCAGTACCAGGAATACTTCCCACATTACTAGCACGATAAAATGACTCAAACAGATGCTGTTGGTCTTCTGGAGTAATGCCAATACCTTTATCTTTAATATGAAAAATTACCTCTTCTTCATTAGAGATTAATTCCAAATCAATTGGACTATCTTGAGGTGAATACTTAATTGCATTTGTCAGCAAGTTAGTAATAATATGTCGTAACAGCTTTTCATCAATGCAAGCAGTTATATATTTATCTTGACCAAAAAAGTTAATTATATTTTTATTAATCAATTGAGTTTCTTCAATAATTTGTATACAAAAATCCGTTAAATTAATTGCAGCTGGATTTATTTTTTGCTTTCCTAATTCTCCTTTCGACAATAATAATATATCATCTAAAATATCTGTAATCTTTTTCACATAAGCTTTAATTTTTACGTAAAAGTCATGTTTTTTTTCTTCAGTTAATTTGTCGCTAGAACGGTGGAGGAGTATTTGGGCAAAAGCTGAAATTGTATGTAGTGGATTGCGAATTTCATGAGAAGCTATAGAAATAAAGCGGGTTTTGATTTCGTTGATTTCTTGCAAATTATCATTAGCAATTTTCAATTCTAAAGACAATTTTCGCCTTTGAAACAGCATTTCTCCCCGCGCTTGCAATTCTACCTTTTCGACAGGAGTAATAATCAACTCATCAATCGTGCGCCATAAATGACGAGTTACCATCCCTACATCTCGACGGGATGTAACTAATAGAAAAGGTAAAAATACTGGCTCTTGAGCTTTCTTAGTCGCTTGTAACCAATGACTGTATCGATCCAGCGCTCTCCCGTCTAAAATACATAAATCAAAAGATTCTGGCAAGCTAGACAATTCATTATCAAAATCAGGTGAAAATACCTCGTAGCGTGTTTCCAAACACTCAGATAGTAAGCGGCGATTTTCTTTATGTTCTATAAGTAGCAAAATCTTGCACATATTTAATCTCCCAACAGACTCTTAATCAACGCTAATAATTGTCGCATTCCAAGCGGTTTAACCAGCATACTCCTAGCGCCATGAGCAAGGCTTTGGAGTTGAATTGTAGCACTTTGTTTAGGCGAGATAAGCAAAAAGGGAATTTGTTGATTTTGCAGTTGTTCGCAGCGTTCCCAGATAGTGCGATCAAAACCGGCAATATCTAACATAACTAACTTAATTTCCGATAATTCTGTTAATTGGCGATCTAATTCTTCCAAACTACTAACACCGATGGTTTCATATCCTTGTTTGTTTAAAAATTGGTTAAGTAATTCTAAATTGCGGCTGTTGCTGTCTACAGTTAAAATTAGGTGTTTTTCGCTCATTTTTCCCCATCATAATCATCTGCCCATTCTGGAGTGCCGCTGAGAATTTTTCTCAGTTTGCTGAGTGGTCTACCTACCTTGATACCGTAGCGAGTTAGCTCAATTTCTCGCAATGTTTTTTCAAAGTCGGATAAGCGTTTCTTCAAAACCCCGATCGCTTTCCGCATTTCTCCTTTAATTTCTAAGTAGCGCAGAAAAATGATATTATCTGCAATGTAGCTGATCCCAACTTCGGTTGCTCGAAATTCACCGGTGATGTATTCCATCTCGTTAACGATAATCACCGTCACACCCATATTTTGCAAATACTTGCATAAAGCGTGCAGGTTAGTTACCAAGTTGTCACCGCGCATCACCATTTGATAACCTGCAACGCTATCAATCATCACAATCCGCGCTTGTCTTTCTTCTACTTCTTCACGCACCAAACTAGCGAATTCATCTGCGCTCAAGTGCAATGGTTCTACTGGCACAATTGACAGCGTGCCGAATTTAATCATAGCGTGAACCGGAATATTAACGCTTTCCGAACGAGCCACCAAAGTTTCTTCTGTCTCTTCAAAAGTGTAAACTACCGATCGCTCTCCTCTTCCGGCAGCTTCTTTCATAAACTGAAGTCCGATGGTAGTTTTGCCCACACCAGTTGGACCACTTAAAATAGTCACCGTCCCGCGCTCTAAACCACCGTGTAACAGTTGATCTAATTCTGGTACACCAGAAGCAACAGTCTGATTACTATATTCGCGTTTGTAATTTTCTGGTTGCAGACGCGGGAAAATCTGCATTCCTTTATCGGTTAAGCGCACCGCATGAAAACCACTGCGGAAGTCAGAACCGCGAAACTTAGTAACTTGCAGCGTCCTGCCAATGCTTGAGTTATGCAGCTCAATCACACCATCGCTCATAAATTGTAAATCTTCGTCGGGAGCGCTTTGGCTAGCTTCAGAAGTGAAAATTACCGTCGTACCACCTTCTAACAAAAAGCGCATGAATGACAGCACTTGTTTGCGAAACTGGAAAGCATCAGTGGACATGTAGCGAAACTGAGTTATCGCATCCAGAAACACTCGCTGCGGTTTAATCGCATCCAGAGAGTCGATTAATTTTTGCGTAGTTGGTTCTCGCTCTACCTCAGCTGGAGAGAAAATATCATAAGTTTCCATTTGGCTGAAAAATTCCGCAGATGGGCTGAGATCCAAAAAGTGTATCGCTTCGGTATTTAAACCAATTGCTGCACCATTGTTTTTTATTTGCTCTGCCGGTTCTCCGAAAGTTATATACATACTCGGTTCATCGTTGGCTACACCCACTGAGAGAAAATGCAGCCCTAGTGTAGTTTTACCAGAACCAGGACCGCCCCGCACCAGATAAGCTCGACCGGGGATAAAGCCACCATGAAGAACTTCGTCAAAACCTCGTATTCCCGTCGAGAGACGCTTTTCATTCATTTGTAATTCCATTAATAAACTCCACCACTGTTGAGGTGGAGTTGAAAAAAGTTTGTACCCATTAGATTGATACCATAAATCTTACAAACATTTATCCCTTCATGGGGTTGGGAAATCCTCACTGTTGGTCAGGCTCAGATTGATAGAATTGAAATAGTAGCACTATTGTTCAATCTAACCGAATTAGAAACATGCCCTCTTGCATTTCTGTTGAGAAAAAAAAGTTAAAAAATCCGCCTTTGTCACTTCACTATCTAGGCGATCGCGTTCTGCGTCAACCAGCCAAACGCATTGCCAAAGTAGATGACGAACTTCGCCAACTGATACGCGAAATGCTGCAAACTATGTACAGCAACGATGGCATTGGTTTAGCTGCACCCCAAGTTGCAGTTAACAAACAACTTATTGTCATCGACTGCGAACCAGAGAATGCAGCAAATCTGCCACTGATTTTAATTAACCCGACAATAAAACAGGTAAGCCGTGATATTATTGTTGCTCAAGAAGGATGTCTCAGCATTCCCAACGTATATATAGATGTCAAGCGCCCAGAAGTTGTGGAAGTTGCATACAAAGATGAGAATGGGCGCCCTCGGACATTGAAAGCTGGGGATTTACTCGGACGCTGCATTCAGCACGAGATGGATCACCTTAACGGAGTGCTGTTTGTAGATCGGGTAGAAAATTCTTTGACGTTGAACGAGGAGTTATCCAAACATGGCTTCTCCTATCAAGCTGTGAAACCAGTAGCATAAGGTAGTATTTGCCATGATGATGACTCCAAAAAGCGGACTGTTTTTAGCTGGTTGTTGTATAACAGCGATCGCGGCAGTCGGTTCAGTTTTTGAACTGTCTTCCGGACAACCCGATTTAGGTATGCAAACAACCGCAATTATTTTGGCATTGAGCATTCCCCTCACCGGATTATTTTTCTTTGCCGCAGTCCGAGATACAAAGGCTAACATTAAATAAGCATCAGGTACATAGAAAGGTAAAAGGTAAAAGGATGGACGGAATTTCTTCTTTACCTTTTACCTTTTATTTTTTGCTGGGCACTGCGACGTATTCTTCTCGTTCCTATGCTCCGCATGGGAATGCAGACAGCAGAGCCTCGAAAAAAAGCATTCCCAGTCTCTGACTGGGCAATACGCTTGCTTTTAAGGCAAGAGACGCGATAAATCGCCGTCTCTACTAAAGGGCTGATTATTGTAAAGACGGCGATTTATCGCGTCTTTGTGATCTATAATTTTCATCAAAAAACCTTATCCGAACCGTATTGAGAGACTGGGAACGAGAAACTGGATGCTTGGATTGTGGCGCCAAGGTGATTACCCAATCTCCTAAAATAAAATCATGCTTTCAACTCAACCTCAACTACTGCGACTTTCTCAAGGACAACTCAACTTACTAGAACGTTGTCCCCGTCAGTTTCAACACACCCATTTACAACAACTAAATTCTCCCTTAGATCCAGAACACCAAGAACGGCAAACTTTAGGTAGTCGCTTTCACCGACTAATGCAGCAGCAAGAAATGGGTTTGCCAATTGAGAGTTTTCTCCAACAAGACACCCAACTACAAAGCTGGATGGCAGGTTTTGCGGATGCAGCACCAGAAATTTTAACTTCTGCTGATAGCGAAACTTTCCGCGACAGCGAACATTACCGCACTCTCCAAGTTAAAGATTATCTACTCACGGTTATTTATGATTTATTGATTGCAGATAACCTGCAAGCGCAAATTCTCGATTGGAAAACTTATCCCAAACCACCAAATAAACGCAAGTTAGAAAAAAATTGGCAGACACGTCTTTATATGTATGTATTGGCTGAAACTAGCGAATACCCCCCCGAAAATATTTCTATGACTTACTGGTTTGTCCAATCTGAAGGCAAACCGCAAAATATTAAATTTAGTTACAATACTGCCGCACACGAACAAAGCGCAAAGAAGCTGAATCAGCTATTAAGCAACTTAACTAATTGGTTAGAACGTTATCAACAGGGAGAAGAATTTCCCCAAGTAGCTTTATGGAACAAAGCTTGTGAATATTGTCAATTTACCACTCGATGCGATCGCCTAGTTGCTTCTACTAATGTCATATCTGCGGCAAATCCCACTTCTAATATAGACAACACCCTACTTAACGTCGCGACCATTCAAGAAGTCTCGTTGTGAAGAGACAAGGGGGACAACAACTAACAACTAACTATTAACCACTAACTAAATTAGTATATGAACTCTGATGATTTTGATGCAGTTTATGTCCGTGAAGTAGGAATTGATGACATTGCCCCCGTTTACCACTTGGGGGAAAAGTTATTTACCAGCGAGTTATACCCCTATTTATACCGGACTTGGGATGAATGGGAGGTGATTGGACTTTACAACACAGATCCAGAATACTGTTTGGTCGCGGAAATCGATGAGGAAGTAGCCGGATTTATTTTGGGAACTATCATTACCAAAGCATCCTGGACTTACGGATATATTCTCTGGCTAGGAGTTAATCCTAAATTTCAGCGTCGGGGAGTGGCAGACAAGCTAGTTGATAAAGTCGTTGCCCGCATGATTGAAGATGGAGCGCGGTTTATGTTAGTAGACACCGATCCGACAAATGTACCAGCAGTCAAGTTTTTTAACCGCAAAGGTTTCGGGAATATACGCCAGCATATTTTCTTATCGATGAATTTAAGCCAGCACGATTATTATGGCAGACTAATTGATTATGAGCATCAAAAAGCAGAAAGAGCAGGTTATAAGCGATCGCGTCCTGCCATTCGGGCACGCAAACCTGATGGAATTGGTAGTGAAGTAGTCCTCAATCCCCTCGTGAACGAACCTCAAACAACCGACGAACAAAGTCCGATTTAGATTATTAATTTTTAATTTATTTAAATGCAACAGCAGTGGAATCTTATTGCAACTGAACAACCCCCAGAATCATTTATCGAAGCGGTGAAACACTACACCCCCAATAAAAGCGGACATTATGCAGCACATTTATTATGGCAACGAGGCATCAAAGACACAACACAACTAGCTAATTTTGTCAACCCTAAAGCTTATCAACCTGCGAGTCCGTTTGAGTTTGGCGAAGAAATGCTGTTAGCCGTGAGACGTTTGAAACAAGCGCGGGATGAAAAGGAAAAAATCGTTATTTGGGGAGACTTTGATGCTGATGGTATCACCTCTACTGCGGTGCTGTGGGATGGTTTAGGACAGTTTTTTGAACATAATACGCAGTTAAATTACTACATCCCTAACCGGATAACAGAATCCCACGGACTCAACAATCAAGGCATTGATAAGCTGGCAAAACAAGCTTGCAAATTAATAGTTACTTGCGACACTGGCAGCACAAATATAAGTGAAATCATTTATGCGAAAGAACAAGACATAGATATTATTGTTACAGACCATCACACATTGCCTGCTGAACGTCCACCAGTCACAGCAATTATCAATCCCCGCTATCTGCCAAATACACATCCATTATTTCATCTTTCTGGTGTGGCGGTAGCTTACAAGTTGGTAGAAGCGCTTTATCAAAGCTTGCCTAAACCTGAACAACCTTTAGAAGATTTATTAGATTTAGTTGCAGTGGGGCTAATTGCGGACTTAGTGCAGCTTAGTGGAGATTGTCGCTATTTAGCGCAGTTGGGAATTCAAAGATTGCAAGAAGACTTTAAACAGCCAGCAGCAACGAGAAGGCGTCCGGGGGTAGGGCGATTATTAGAATTATGCCAGAAAAGTGGCGATCGCCCTACAGATATTTCTTTTGGTTTGGGTCCACGAATCAATGCTGTTAGCCGTATTCAAGGCGATGCTTCTTTTTGCGTAGAACTACTGACTAGTCGCGACGAAAAGCGCGTAAATCAACTAGCAGAAGAAACAGAACTAGCAAACAGCAGACGTAAATCTTTACAGAAAGACGTTGCCCAACAAGTAACTCAAAAGCTTGCCCAGTTAGACTTATCAACCACCAGCGTCATCGTTTTAGAAGACCCCCAATGGGCAGTTGGTGTCTTAGGCTTAGTTGCTGGGCAAGTAGCACAAGAGACAGGACGACCGACGATTTTGTTGAGTACAGAGGGTGTGGGAATAGAGGACAAGGAGGACAAGGAGGACAAGGAAGAAAAGGAAGATTCTTCCCTGTCTCCCTCATCTCCCCCTGCTCCCTCATCTCCCCCCTCCCCCCCTCCTCTTGCCCGTGGTTCTGCTCGTTCGGTAAACTCAGTTGACTTATATCAATTGGTAAAAGACCAAGCACATTTGTTACATCGCTTTGGGGGACATCCCTTTGCAGCGGGGTTGAGTTTGCCGGTGGAGAATATTCCTTTATTTACAGAAGCGATTAATCAACGCTTGCGGCAAACTTTAGGTGGTGCAACCCTGACATCAACAATACAAGCAGACTTGGCTGTAACGGTAGCAGACTTGGGAAAAGAGCTATTTTATGAACTCAAATTACTTGAACCGTGCGGAATGGGCAACCCTGTACCGAAATTGCTAATTGAAAATTGCTGGTTTGAAAATTCTTGGAATCGCAATCAGCAAGATTCGCGGGGGAAAAAGGTACAGTATATTAAAACAGATTTTGAGATTCGGGATGATTCTAGTAGAAGCGGTTTTGCTGGGATTTGGTGGGGACACTACAAAGATGAATTGCCGATGGGAAGGTGTGATTGCATCGCGGAATTAGATTACAACACCTTCAAAAAACGCTATGAAATTAGATTAATTGCGGTGCGAAGAAGTGAAAACTCAACTTCATTAAACCATACGGTTAACTCGTCTGCACTGATAGTAGATTGGCGAAATATTTCAATTAAAGAAGACTCAGCACTTTTAGTTAAAGAGTGTCCCACAAGCTGGGATGATTTAAGAGTGTGGTTAAGGCGATCGCTTTACAATCAACAACAACTAGCGATCGCTTGGTCTAAACCTGAAAACAAAGCACCTGAGCAAATTTGGCTTACCCTTGTGGGAATTGCTAAATACCTCAGTCGCACAAATCAAACAGTTACTCGCATACAGCTTTTAGAAAAACTCGGCATTAAAGACCAAACCTTATATTTTGGCTTTAAAGCTTTAAAATGCTTAGGATTCACAATCACTCGACTTGACCGTAATTTGCAAATCAGCTTGGATTCTACCAATGTTGCCGAAACTCAAGCCGATGCTGCCGTCGAACAATTTTTAGCCGCAGTCCGAGAAGAACAATTTCAACGAGAGTATTTTGCCGAAGTTCCTCTATCTACAATTATGGCGATCGCGAATAGACCTCTTTCTTAGAGAAGACGCGATAAATCGAATAGATTTAGACGCGATAAATCGAATAGATTTAGACGCGATAAATCGCGTCTCTACAACGGTTAATGGGATGGTTGTTCGCGATCGCGTTCCCAATTGATGGAATTATTAATAATATATTGTCTAATTCTGTCAAGGGCAAATTCATTACGAATTATTTCGTCATAAAACCTTTCTTGCCATCCAAAACCTTGATAGATTTCATTAATTTCAAATGTACATCGTCCTTTGTACCACCTAACAATTTTAGAAAGGGAATTTTTAGACAACATCGGGTTAAATACCCCAGTAACCCCACCCCGTTGACGTCCCCCCCTTGTAGAGACGCGATTCATCGCGTCTTCTTCCGAATTCATTAAATCAATCGCGTCTTCTGAATCTAGTAAATCAATCGCGTCTTCTTTCACAACAATGCCTTCTGCTATATAAAAACTAGACAAGTCTAGACATTTATTTCTTACTTCAATGGGAGCATGGGAGCGGCTATCCCTCAGTAAGCTTTCACGCTTTAGCCAAACGTGAT
>JBPCQW010000304.1:0-3086 GCA_050997715.1 Hassallia sp. | reverse complement strand
CTTCAATTGTCGCTGTTTTGCTAGCAGTAATTCCACTTTTTGCTGTGTAAATTAAGTCACCTATTGAGTTAATTGTTGGTGCAACATCAAAAATGTCAGCGTTAACGTCGTTGACAACCTTAACTATGTACCCCGCAACACTTTGTGTTTCATTGGCATCACCAGAATTAAAGCTGCTTGCCCAACCTGCAATCGTTTGTGTCACACCTGTTCTGACGCTTTGGTTGTTACCTTTGGTAAAGGTGGGGCGATCGTTGACAGAGTTAACGGCGATCGCCAAATTTTTATTCGCAGTGTTAAAGCCATCGTTGACGCTAATATTTAAGGTGTCAGAACCATTAAAGTCGAGATTACCCAGATAAATTAATCCTGTCGCATTCGCAAGGGTGGCATTAATCTCGCTGAGAGTACTTGTCAGAATGACGTTACCTGTACCATTGTTACTGATAGTACCTGCTGCAACACCTCCGGAAACGCTGTTGTTAATTGTTAACTTCCCTTGGGAAACAGATAGGGTGACTGAAATATTATCGGTTCCTGCATCTACGTCATCAATGCGGAGGTTAGGAATTACTACAGATGTATCTTCGTTGACTGTGATACTGGGAAGTGTGCTGTTAGTAGTGACAGCGACTTTTGCAAGGTTGAAATTCCCTTGGGCTGAGGGGGTATTGTCACCGAAGAAAATGTTATTTGCTCGGCGATAAGGGTTTTGAGTATCAGGTAACTTATTAAATGCTGTGTAGTTCCGCAGTTTACCGCTAAGAATAGTATTACCATTCGCAAAAAGGGTGTATGTATCGTCCTTAATAGCTAGGTCATATTTGACAGAAGTATTTTTTGTATTGAAGGTAGTAAATTCTGCTTGGGTAAAGAGGTTACGAAAGTTACTAGCAGGTGAATCATCTGGTTCTAAGCTCGGATTTTTCTGGGTAGTACCATCTTCCTGTGCCCAAATACGATCCTCCCAGAAACCCAGTTCAATCGCTTTGGTATTATCGTTACTAACCACCAAAACGCTGAAGCCTGCGCGATCGTCTTTACCATCGTTATTTTTGTTTGCAGTGGGAGTATTGTGGGATTCTGCTAACACTTGGGCAGTGAAACTGACAATATAGCCATTGAGATTATTTAAGGTTTGGGTAATGTTGGCAAAACCAGCTTGGACAGCTGTGTTAGCAGTCGTATTGAGAGTTGTTACCCCATTACTGTTACTCCTAATTACACCGGAAGTAGCATTGTAAATCCAGCCTTTAGAGTCGGGAGTACTAGTTGTTGGTAAAGTATCTATAGAGCCATCATAGAGAACTTTAGTTGTCCCAATTAAAGGTGCGTCGTTAACTCTAAAGACTTCAATTGTTTTTGTTACTGGTGTGCTATTACCTGTACTACCATCGTTGAGAATAAATTCGACGGTACGATTATTTATGGTAGGGTTTTCAGAGACATTTGCATAAGTGATATTGCGTAATAAAGCTTGAGTCGCTTCCGGAGTAGCATTAGCATCTAATTTAATTACTAAGTTCTCAGTCCCAATACCACCACTGAACTTACCAATTTTGTTGCTGCCGTAGTATATTTCCCTGCCATCAAGATTGATTTGAGTTGCTCCAGTACCCTCGTTGCGGATAGCTAAACGGTCATCAGCACTACCACCCCCAGTGAAACGAACTGTAAGGCTACCATAATTGAAATTTGGCGAATCAGTATCTATAACAGTCGCACCTGCATCAATAATCGTACTTGAAACATTTTCAGTGTAAGAAATAGTGGTGACACTAGGCAAAGTCACAACTGGAGGATTACTATTACTTCCAACAGGGTTGTAAGTCAGTTGAAAATCATCGATACCAAAACTATCTCGATTGCTGCTACCTGTACTTGCCGAGAGTGCAGATATTCGGATTTGAACCTGATTAGACTGGTTGTTAATGTTAGTGGCAAAATTTGAAAAATTTAAAGTAGAAGAGCCAAATGCATTTGGATCTGAATAAGTTCCAAGAACATTGAAATTACCAGAATTTCCAACTCTATAATCAACAGTCCAAATTGTAGAGCGAGTCTGAACACTTAGTATCTGAGCTTTGAAAGAAAGCCCAAAATTCTGAAAGCCAAGTGTGTTGTCAAGGTTGAAAACGAACGATGCACCAGGGTCTCCAAAACCGGGTGAAGTGCCTGTGCCTGTCTGACGGATACCTAATGCTCGGTCTGTCGCTGAGTCTTGCAAGTTCTTTGAGGCATTTTCATTTGATGCAAGACCGCTATCGTTTGCTGCAAAGTTTTTGAAAGCACCTGTTGTATCACCCCAAGTTGTAGTTGTTGTCGTAAAACTCACCGAAGTTCCCAAAGATGAGCTAGTTGCACCCGTATATAGCAACCAGCCAAGTGGCAAACCAAAGCCAATACCGTCAAAATTTTCTTCATATGGCGTACCATTTAAAGTTACTGGCATATATAAAACCTCTATTGTGTTATTAAAACCACGTATTGATTGCAAACTTAAAGCTTTAAAATTTATTGTTTTTGCTAAATAAAACTAACGAAGAATTGCTAAAAGTTAATTTTTCCAATTCCTTTTTTGGAATTATTTAAACGCTAAACATAAGAAATTTACTAGCCATTAGCTAATAATTATCAACTTGATAGATAAATCAGTGCCTCAGTAGTTACACTATGTTTGTTCTAAAGAGTTTGTGGAGCGATTTTGAATTAGTTGATGAATTTAAGCAGCTTTTTATTTAATAACTTAAAAATAAACTAACCTTGATTGTGAATTGCAAAATTAAAAGTTATTATATTTATTACGTATTTCTACTGAAAAATTTCAAGATTTAAAGAAAAATTTTATATTTTTTTTGGGCACTAAAGTGCCCAAAAAAAGCCTTAAAACGCTTACTACGAACGTTTAGGATGTGCTAGTTGCATAAGTTCTAAACAAGAGCATAAAATTTAGAAACCCGACTTATTTAAGAAGTCGGGTTTCTGGGCATCGTGAATTTTTACAAATTATAGATGATTCTCATAGATAGCCTGGAAATAAAAATCCGTTGTTTCACTCAACACAAAGCTTCTAAATAGAAGTTAAC
>JBPCQW010000268.1:0-7055 GCA_050997715.1 Hassallia sp. | reverse complement strand
CGGATCCAGGCGGGGGCGCGGCGCGATTGGGGGAGCGGGGACAGACTCGATTAATCGCTTCTGTACTACGGAGGGGGGGATTGGGAAGTGAGTAACCATTGAAGTGGTAGTAGATGACTTAGCCAGAAATCGCGAGTAGTTGAATTGAGAAAGTAGGGAGTCGGATTTTTGCTCACAAATTAAATCGGCTATCAATGTCGCTGTTATCGGTGCTAAAAGAATCCCATTGCGATAATGACCAGTCGCAAGAGTTAAATTTTTACAGTGACTAGTGCCCAAAATAGGTAATTCATCGGAGGTAGCAGGGCGAAATCCCCACCATAATTCCTCAATCGGATAATCTTGTAATTGCGGATATAGGCGGATGGCTGATTGTAGTAAGTATGATATGCCGGCTGGGGTGTTGTGAGGAGTAAAGCCAACATCTTCGCTAGTTGCGCCTAAAATAATCCGTCTGTCGCGCCTTGGTACGATGTAAATATCTTGTCCATACAAAATCCGCTTTAAGGGTAATTCTGAAGTAAATTCTGGCGATCGTAAACTCAGCATTTGCCCTTTTTTGGGACGCACGGGTAAAGGTAGCAATTCATTTGACCAAGCACCCCCGGCTAAAACATAGTGTTCAGTACGAATTAACCCAGCGTTAGTTTGCACGCCGACAACCTGACCTTGCTGCTGTTCAATAGCTTCAACTGTAATGCCTTCTTTGAGTTCAACGCCGAGGGACTCTGCTGCTGTCCACAATACCCGCGCTAAAGCTCTATTATCTACTTGTCCATCTTCAGGATACCACCACCCACCTGTGACTTCATCTCCCAATCCCGGCTGATATTGATGAATTGCTTCTTTATCTAACCAGTAAGCCGACGAGGAGGAGTGGGGGAGGGGGGGAGTGGGGGAGGGGGGGAATGAAGAATTATTCTCCTTGTCTCCTTCTCCCCTTGTCCCCTTGTCCCCCTTGTCCCCTTGTCCCCCTTGTCCCCCGTCCCCAATCCCCAGTCCCCAGTCCCCATAAATCGGTGCTAAAATGCCGCAAGATGAGTAACCAGTATTTAAGCCTGTAAGGTCTTCTAGTTTGCGTGTCCAGTCGGGATATAAACGACGCGATCGCCTACACAAAGACTGCATTGCCTCACCTGAGATGTTTTCGGCATCTGGTGCTAACATCCCGGCTGCTGCGTGGGTTGCGGCGGCGTTGAAGTCGCGGCAAAGTACGGTAACATTGCTACTTCGCAATTTTAGTTCAATGGCGATCGCTAAACCAATAACGCCGCCACCGATAATTAAAACGTCATTATTCATTAGTTATTAATCATTAGTTATTAGTTCTTAGATACTAACAACTCATAACTCTGAACAAACACGGGGACTGGGGACTGGGGAGAGGGAGGAAAGAAGAATTATTCTCTTTGTCCCCTTGCCCCATGCCCGATGCCCGATGCCCCATGCCCAATCCCCAAATCTACCCGATAGTTTCTACCATAAAGCGCGAACTGGTCCGCCGGAATTTGTATCAGTTGATTGGTCGGGTGATTGAGAATTATCAGGGGTTGGGTCTGGAGTGTTATCTGTGTTTTGGTCTTGGTTATTATCGCTAGTTGAGTCTTGATTGTTATTTTGAGCAACGCTGTTGCGATTTTCGCCACTGCTTCTGGTAGCAGTACTATTAACATTAATATTTGCCGGCAAGACTTGCGATCTACCCCTGACAGGTGGAACGCTTGCATTTTGTCCACCCATAGGAAAGTTTATACCTAACAATGTACCTAGCAAAATTGCCAAGCCTCCAGCCATAAGAATAAGCGGTGTCCATCTACCCATGTTTTTATCTCCTTTTTAACCTTCTGGTGTCCACACTATTTGAGAACCTTGTCCCCAAAACCCATCAAATTTTGTCACTTTCACATTGCCTAAAACCTGAGTTTGGCACGCTAAACGTAGGTTTGATATAGGAGAATGGGGAGGAAGCGCTCTTCGCGCAACCCGATCGCCAATTAGCCGCTGACACTTCTCCTTCTACCTTGACGGCACAAGTACCACAAGTCCCAATACCCCGACAATTTATGAATGACGCGCCGTCATTGTAGAGGTCAATACCATTGTGCAGCAAAACTTTGCGTAAGTTTGCTCGCTCATCGCACTCAATTGTTTTCCCTTGAGCTAGTACCTTAGGCATTCAAATTTCCGAACTGGCTTTTTGTTGTATATTGGCACATCGCTTTGAAAGTTGTCTCTATTCTACTTTTATGACCGAAAATCCCTCACCCCTACTTTGGATCTATGACACCACGCTACGGGATGGCACTCAGCGTGAAGGGCTATCAGTGTCTATAGAAGATAAACTACGCATTGCTCGCAGGCTGGATCGCCTTGGTGTACCCTTTATTGAAGGAGGATGGCCCGGAGCAAATCCTAAGGATGTACAGTTTTTCTGGCAATTACAAGAAGATCCGCTTAAACAAGCAGAAATAGTTGCTTTTTGCTCGACCAGAAGACCAAACATCAGTGCGGCAGATGAGCCAATGCTGCAAGCTATTCTCGCTGCTGGTACTCGCTGGGTGACAATTTTTGGTAAGTCTTGGGATTTACACGTCACAGAAGGTCTGAAGACCAGTTTAGCAGAAAATTTGGCGATGATTCGCGACACTATTGAGTATCTTCGCGCTTCTGGTCGTCGCGTTATATACGATGCAGAACACTGGTTTGATGGCTACAAACACAATCGCGATTACGCTTTACAGACATTAGAGGCAGCAGCTACGGCAGGTGCTGAATGGCTCGTCCTGTGCGATACTAATGGCGGAACTTTACCACACGAAATTAGCCAAGTTGTCCAAGATGTGGTAAACGGGACTAGGGGTTGGGGACTAGGGACTAGGGAAAACTGTTCCCAATCCCTAGTCACCAGTCCCCAGTCACCAGTCCCCCAAATTGGTATTCACACTCATAACGATTCAGATACGGCAGTTGCTAACGCTTTAGCCGCTGTTATGGCAGGGGCAAGGATGGTTCAAGGTACAATTAACGGTTATGGTGAACGCTGCGGTAATGCTAATTTGTGTTCTTTGATTCCCAATTTGCAACTTAAGCTAGGTTATAGCTGTATAGAAGAAAACCAGCTATCTCAAATTACAGAAGCGAGTCGCTTTGTCAGCGAAGTTGTGAATCTAGCACCTGATGAACATGCTCCTTTTGTTGGGCGATCGGCATTTGCCCATAAAGGTGGTATCCATGTTTCAGCGGTAGAACGCAATCCCTTAACTTACGAACACATTCAGCCAGAACAAATCGGTAATCGTCGTCGCATTGTCATTTCCGAACAAGCCGGACTCAGTAACGTTTTGGCAAAAGCCCGCACTTTTGGACTTGAACTAGATAAGCAAAATCCACAAGCACGGCAAATTCTTCAACGCTTGAAAGATTTAGAGAGTGAAGGATATCAATTTGAAGCAGCGGAGGCAAGTTTTGAGTTGCTGATGCGTGAAGGTTTAGGGAAACGTCCTTTATTTTTTGAAATTAAAGGGTTTCAAGTACACTGTGACTTAGTGGAAGGAAAAGAAAGTACCAGTGCTTTGGCAACTGTGAAAGTAACTGTCAACGGTAAAGATATTCTCGAAGCTGCGGAAGGTAATGGACCGGTTGCAGCTTTGGATGCAGCGTTACGCAAAGCTTTGGTGAACTTCTATCCGCAAATTGCCGCTTTTGAATTGACAGATTACAAAGTGCGGATTCTTAACGGACATACGGGTACGGCAGCGAAAACCCGCGTTTTGGTGGAATCGCGCAATAGTCATCAACGCTGGACGACGGTAGGAGTTTCCACCAACATTTTGGAGGCTTCTTATCATGCGGTGGTGGAAGGGTTGGAATACGGTTTGTTGTTGCATTCACAAGCTGAAGTGGTGCTGAATGCTTCTAGTTGAGGGTATTAGTTTTGTAGTCGGCGCTTTAGCGCTGAAGCGCTTACTACGAAATCATCACATAACCTTGCGATTCTGACTTTTGTTCCAGCTCTTTGGTAGTTAAATTGCCAATCCCAGACAAATATTCGACACTCCCATACCCACACAGCTTAAGCGGCAATTTAGGAAACATACGCACCATAGGGACAGCCTGACTACTAAAATCTTTAAGATCGGTGAAGAAATCGGCAAGCGCTATCTTTTATGAGATAGTTTCCCAAGCTTGAGCGACTACTTGACTCAACCAGCGTCGTTGTTGCTTATCTAGCATTTGGTCATCAGCTAACACTTGAGCAGTTAATTCTTCCAAAGATTGACCTTGAGAGCGGACAATTTTAATTACTCCGGCGATCGCAGCTGCAACCAATTCTTCATCAACGGGGTTTTGTCGTAAGTTAACAATTTCTTGGGGACTGTGTGGGATGGGATAATTCATGGCGTGCGTTTACAGATAATTACAAAATGAAGAACAAATTTGACAACCTATTAAAGTTTCTTCACTAAATCTTTATTCGACCGATAGGGCGGAGTTTACCTTAATTGCTCGCTTTCTTAAATCTGTCTTAATGAGTAGATTCGTCGTAAATGTCAGAAAAATGAAACAAATACTTTATTTAGAAATTCCCACTCCGGATACAGTGGCTGTACGCGAGTGGCTGCAAGCAGATTTTGAATCAGATACTGTGGAAAAAGTACTCACTCCGGAAGGTTTCCGTTTAAAGATTCCAGAAGCTACAACGGATGAGGCGATAATTCCCGAAAAATTACCTACAGAAATTTCTGTATTTGTCTGGTCGGTACAGCGAACCACGTATTTAAAAGCTTTCCGTTGGGGAGATAAACCTTTCCCTCATGAGAGGAAAATATTACAAAGCTTGACTACTCAAATCAGAAGCCGCTTTCCACACCATTACCCGGAACCGCCGGCAATTGATTTATCCAAACAATCTATTTTTGAAGCGCTAGCGCCTTATTATCCTCTCACCGTCAAGTATTTCCAGAAAATGCCAAAAGGTGAATATGACCTGCAACGCGCTTACTGGTGGGAACAACGATGGCGCGAAGGTGTGCGTAATCCCCAGCAGCCACGTCAGGTAATCTTTGAGGAGACAGGGGGACAAGGGGACAAGGGGACAAGGGGACAATGGGGACAAGGAGGACAAGGGGGAATTTCTTTCCCCCCCTCTCCCCCTCTCCCCCTCTCCCCCTCCTCCTCTCCCAGCTACGATTTGATCTACATCGGCGGTGCTTTAGGCGCGATTCATGCGGCGGTGATGGCGCAACTCGGTTATAAGGTGCTGTTAGTGGAGAGATTGCCTTTTGGAAGGATGAATCGGGAATGGAATATTTCCCGTGATGAAATTCAAAGCTTGATTAATCTGGGTTTGGTGACTCCCGCTGAGGTGGAATCTATCATTGCGCGGGAGTACAAAGACGGATTTAATAAGTTTTTTGATGGGAATAATCCTGCTAAATTGCGATCGCCTATACTCCACACTCCCACAGTGCTAAATGTAGCCTTGGATTCTGATAAATGGCTGCAATTATGCGGGCAAAAGCTAAAAGCCGCTGGCGGTGAAATCTGGGATGAGACAGAGTTTATCCGTGCAGATATTAGTAATACACAAGTAGTAATTAATGTCAAGCATTTATCTAGTCAAACTGAGAAGCAAGTTAGTGGACGAGTGCTGGTGGATGCGATGGGCACAGCTTCGCCGATCGCTTGGCAATTAAATGATGGTCGGGCTTTTGACAGTGTTTGTCCAACGGTGGGAGCTGTAATTGAAGGTGGATTTGAGCCTGGGGCGTGGGATTCGCAGTATGGCGACGTTCTCAACAGCCACGGAGATACTTCGCGGGGACGGCAGTTGATTTGGGAGTTATTTCCCGGTGCAGGTGAAGAATTAACGATTTACTTATTTCATTACCACGAAGTAAATCAGCAGAATCCTGGTTCGCTACTGGAAATGTACGAGGACTTTTTCACGATTTTGCCAGAGTATCGACGCTGCGATATGGACAAGCTGGTGTGGAAAAAGCCGACATTCGGATACATACCGGGATATTTTAGTATTGGGAATGGCGATCGCAAAGTTGCCTTTGATCGATTACTAGCGATCGGTGACGCCGCGTCTCTTCAATCTCCCCTGGTATTTACTGGCTTTGGTTCTTTAGTTCGCAACTTAGAACGCTTAACAACTCTTTTAGATGTAGCCCTCAAACATGATTTGCTCAGTTTACGACACCTAAACCAAATTAGCGCCTACCAAAGTAATGTTTCCGTAACTTGGCTATTTTCCAAAGGAATGATGGTTCCCACAGGGAAATTTTTGCCACCGCAACGGATTAACTCGATGCTGAATACTTTCTTTGGGCTATTGGCAGACGAACCCCTAGAAGTGGCAGATAATTTCATTAAAGATAGATGCGATTGGTTCACCTTTAACCGTTTAGCACTAAAAGCAGCTCGCACAAATCCAGAATTGTTGCTGTGGATTTGGCAACTTGCAGGACCAAGGGACTTAATGCGCTGGTTGGGTAACTATTTTAACTTTAGTCGTCACGCCCTTAATAGCGCTTTACTTATTCGATGGTTTCCCCGCTTCTTAAAGCAAATCCAGCCTTGGCTAGAAACCCGCAATCCTGCGTTGTGGTTGAGGTTGTTAGCACTTAACTACGCCCTCACCATTGGCAAACCGCGTGCGACAAATCAGGTAGCAAAAGTTGCCCTGGAAGCGAGAATTCAAATTAGTCATTAGTCATTGGGCATTGGGCATTGGGCATTGGGAATAATTCTTTTTCTAGTTCCTAGTCCCCAGTCCAAGCGTCCCCAGTCCAAGCGTCCACATTACCCATTACCCATTAACCAAAGATACAAGCACGCCATTTGGATCGCGCACACGAGCAATTGTGTGTCCTCCAGGCTGGCTTTTTGGTGCATCTAATCCTTTTGCCCCCGCACCAATTGCTCTCATGTAAGCGGTACCAACGTCGGGGGTGACGAATGATAATTGAATTGATGCTGGAGGGTCTGCGGAGGTGTTGGGATGACAGCCACTCGGAAATAACTTTTGCGCTTCGTTGCTGGAGGAG
>JBPCQW010000242.1:0-17335 GCA_050997715.1 Hassallia sp. | reverse complement strand
GAGCCGCACCGTTGTAAGCTTTTTGTCCTGATGTATACAGATGATAGCCCAATTCCTCAAAAGGCGATCGCGGAAAGTTACTATCTACAACTTTCGTTTCTTGTAAACACAGCACATCAACCTGATTTTCACTCAACCAATTAATAACGTGTTCTAAACGAGTACGAATTGAGTTGACATTCCAAGTACCAATTTTCATTCTTTTAAAGTTTTTATTTATCAAGATTTATTAAGTTAGTTTTAGTTAATTAGAATTCATTTCAAACATAAATTTCGTATTTTCAGCTACAAAATATCTAGTTAATATATGATCCCCAAGATAGATTAAAGTATTTAGGATTAGCCTGTATAATAAACTTGAAATTGTATAAAAGCTGTGTGCGAATAGTGTTTGATTAGTTAATTGTATTTTCCAGGTACGGTTAACCGATATTGGGGTTTGGGGAGTAAATAAGGTTAATTTAAATTGCAAACACTTAAGTAAAAATGCTCTACCGTCATAATATTTAAGTTTCTGATGTGAGGACTTTTTCAGCAGAAAAAGCAAAACGAACAAATGAAAATCGCTCAAGTAGCCCCCTTATGGGAACAAGTTCCACCTCCTAGTTATGGAGGAATTGAGTTGGTAGTGAGTCGATTAACTGATGAACTAGTGCGTCGAGGTCATGATGTAACTTTGTTCGCTTCTGGGGATTCACAAACGTTAGCTGATTTAAAAGCAGTTTATCCGCGTGCATTGCGCTTAGACCCGAATGTCAAAGATTATGCAGTGTATGAAACGCTCGAACTCAGCCAAGTTTACCAAAATGCAATGGAATTTGACATCATCCATTCCCATATAGGGGTTTCGGCATTACCTTTAGCGGGTTTGGTATCTACACCGACAGTGCATACTTTACATGGTAAATTTACAGCGGATAACTGTAACGTATTTTCTTACCACCAAAAGCAAGCATACGTCAGCATTAGTAACGCCCAGCGTCAAATCGATCTGAACTACGTCGGCACAGTATACAACGGAATCAACCCAGCAGATTATCCTTTTGTCGCCAAACCGCAAGAACCGCCATATTTAGCATTTTTAGGACGCTTTTCACCAGAAAAGGGACCGCAACATGCGATCGCTATAGCGAAAAAAACAGGTTGGCGTCTGAAAATGGCTGGAAAAGTCGATTTAGTAGACTCTAAGTTTTTTGAACAAGAAATAGCCCCCCAAATCGATGGTCAGCAAATTGAATACCTCGGTGAAATCAACCACACCGAAAAAGCTGAACTTCTTGGCAATGCTACTATTACGCTTTTCCCCATTAGCTGGAGCGAACCTTTTGGTTTGGTAATGATTGAATCAATGGCTGCTGGGACACCAGTAATTGCCCTGAACTTAGGTTCCGTACCGGAAGTGATCGCCCAAGGCGTTACAGGTATGGTTTGCCAAAGTTATGATGAAATGGCGGCAATGATTAAATCTGCTTTGCAATTAAATCGTCAAACTTGCCGAGAATACGTAGAAAACAACTTTAGTGTTAGCCGAATGGTTAACGGCTACCAAGCGGTTTATGAAAAAATAATTCAAGACCGGATTGATTTAAATGGACGCGTTCGTGTCGGCAAAATCAACTTTTAATTAACGCTTTTTTTCTAGTTAAAACAAACAACGATTTTTTGTCAAGGAGGACATTCGTATGAGTATGAAAGCCAACACTTGTCCGTGTTGCGGTGCTTCCCTGCTACGTCATGTCCGTAAAAGTGAATTATACTGGTTTTGTCAATCTTGTCGCCAAGAAGTTCCACAGTTAACAGTTTGTCGCTTGACTAACGCAGAAACCAGAACCACAGGAGTATTTACTCCTCCGGCAGTCAATTCTTAAATTACCCACACTGATTCTCAAAGTTGAAAGTTATCAGGTTCCTAAAATTCGAGATTAATAAACTAAACAAGGCACTAACACCTTGGAAAGGTGTTGCTATACGAACAAAGCCCACCTGCGTGGGCTAAGAATTTTTAGCCCACGCAGGTGGGCTTTGTTTTTATAGCTCCAGGCTTACAGCCTGCGGGCGTTTTGCACACATTCGGGATACTGTTTAATTAACCTTTGATAAAGTTGTCGGCTTCACCTGGTAAAATCAGGTGGAGCTAATTTAATGGGTTTTGGCTGTGTTAGCAGCATTGCTTTATGGTCAGGAAGATTTACGATTAGAGTCAGTTGCCGATCCTACTCCTGGTGAGGGTGAAGTCGTCATCCAAGTGAGATGTGCAACAACTTGTGGCACGGATTTGAAAGTTTGGCGGCGCGGCGGTCATGCTAAAATGCTCAAGCTTCCAACTCTGTTTGGTCATGAGGCAGCAGGTTTGATTGTAGAATTAGGTGCAGGTGTTACGGGTTGGAAAGTAGGCGATCGCGTAGTCGCGAATAATTCTGCCCCATGCATGAAATGTTTTTTTTGTCAACGTCAAGAATATTCCCTTTGCCCAAATCTAACTTGGAATAATGGGACTTTTGCCGAGTACTTGAAAATTCCCGCAGCGATCGTACAGCATAATTTATTGCCGATTCCCGAAGACTTGCCCGATGAATTAGCAGCGATGACGGAACCTTTAGCTTGTGTGTTGCACGGGGTAGCGCGTTCTAATGTCAAAGCTAAAGATAAAGTAGTCGTATTGGGAGATGGAGCGATCGGCTTGATGTTTGTCGCCAAGTTAGCGTATGATTGCGCTGCTGAGGTGTTTTTGTTGGGTGGTAATGATACTCGGCTAGAAATTGGGAAAAAGCTGGGTGCAGCAAAGACATTTAATTATCGTCAGATAGCAGATATTCCCAGTTTGGTGAAAGAACTAACCGATGGATGGGGTGCAGATGTGGTGATTGAAGCGACTGGTGTACCGAGTGTTTGGGAAAGTGCGATCGCCTGCGCTCGTCCTGGTGCTACAGTCAATTTATTCGGTGGTTGTCCAAGAGATACGACAATTACTGTAAATACAGAACAGTTACATTACAGCGAACTTACACTAAAAGGGGTATTTCACAATACTCCGAAGTTTGTGCGGGAAGCATTATCACTCATCGCAAGTCGGAGAATTCCTTTTGAGTTACTTATCACCGAACACCGTCCTTTGAAAGATTTAGAACAGGTATTTTGTGATATGAAGGCGCGTAAAGTAATTAAAGTAGCGATGATTCCTTAAGTAGGTAGGTTGAATTAAATATAAAAATATGGTTTTCTTGATAAGAGAGAATATTCAATACCAAAATCTAAAACACTGATATGTTTTTTTATGAATAAAAATTATGTTGTTGCCTGTAATAAAAATTTATTAACCCAAATGAATAAATACTTAAATCAACATACTGGTTTTACATATAAAGTAATTTTTATTGAATCTTATACGGTTTTTATTCCGATGATGAATTTATTCGATGCTATCTTTGAAGATATTCACAAATTTATTGGTGTTGTGGATGATGATTGTAAAGATGAGCAAAAAAAAGAGAAATTATTAAAGTTGCGAGATTTGATTAATAACTACAACAAAAATATTGTTAGTAGTAAAGTTGAACAACCTATTTTTGATTTTGGAGGGTGTATAGGGTATCCTCGGTCATAATAAGAGCAGTAAAGTAGGATGAGTATAGAGGCAGGCAGTGTAATACCACGTTAATTTTAGACTTTCTTAGGTTTCACTTCATGTTTGGACAGCTAACGAGTTGTTGACATTTTTGATTAAACGCATATAAAAGTTGCTCACCAGCCTCAACATTTTCTACCGTGAAATAATCTGCGATCGCTTGTAAATCACGAGAAGCAGGGAGTGATATAATGTACCGATTCATTCCTAAGCCTCTTTTGCTTGCTTCAACTGTGTTAAAAGCTGATTCACAAAAGTTTCACCATCAATTCCTTCTCCCCTTTCAAGTGATGCTATCCCTTCATCAATCTTGGTGCGAGTTTCTTCGAGCCATGCTTGATCAGAAAGTGTCTCTTCTGCTAATAATGATTCCATTCCTTGGCTTTTTCTATGATAGAGCGTTGATAAGTAAGATCCCTGATGTCTTAAGTTGGGTTGACGCTTGAAATAATCTTGCTGAAAAACGGGAAGACTATGGTTACTCCCTAATGGGGAAATTTCTATGAAAATCCTGAACAGCAAAATGCTCAAAAAATCTCTGCTTAATTGTTTTATTTTGCCTTTTTCTCTTGCACCCTGGTTGTGCCTGGGAACGCTCTTTGATTCCAAAGTTAATGCTTTACCAGGGCAAAGTACAGAGGAAGTCGGCACTTGGATTAAAGCTAATTCTACACTTCGTCCCAGCCGAAATGAGCGCTTTTTGATTCAAAAGACTGATACAGCTGCCCAGCGATTTAGTTTTCAAGCATCGGTGTTGCCACCTGGTAAAGTCGGTTTTACCAAAGACCGCAGCAGAATACGCACCGAGCGGATTGCAATGTATGATGCAATTAACGGCATCACGGCTCAACGTCTGCAAGAATCGTTGCGGGTGATTTATGGATTGGATATATATCAAGACTTTAATCGCGCTCAGGTGATATATGAGTATCCTAATCAGAGTGCGATAAATAATGCGCGTTTGGCGAAAACTCCCATCAGAGAAGCTTTGCAGGGAGAATTACGAGTAGGCGATCGCTACGCATACTGGGTAGAAGTTGCTCAACCTAAAGAAGGTAAAGCCTTCGTCGGTCAAATGACAGTTTTGCTGAAAACCGATTTAGACAAGTTAGAAGCCGAACTGCGAAATCGTTAATTTAGAGTTTGCCAATCACCATAAAAGATACTTTCAACAGCGATCGCAATTCGCAGCAAATCTTCTTTTAGCAGCGGGGGCCATTCAATTCCAGCTTTGCGCCCCGCTGCAAACAACTGTTGACTTTTGATGCTTAATTGATACAGCGAGTAAGCTAGTTCCCTCTCTATAATTGTAGCATCCTTGAGTTCTTCAAAAACCACTTTCAACGCTAACAAGATCGAGGTAATGTGACCAGGTACAGGTGGCTTACCGTGTTGCATCCGCATTAACAAGCCATCTGAGTTTTCCCCGGTTGTTATTGCCTGGTCAATAAGCAATTTGCGAGCAGTTTCGTAATTCATTTTTACAGAGTACCATTTAAGCGCACATAGAACCCGATCGCGCTAAAAGTAGCCACTGTCAACTTGACTTTTTTCCCATGTTTCAAATAGGGACGCTTGCAACAGAGGTTTTTATACCTACGAGCGAAAACGCAGTTCATCAAGACTACTTAATATCTTGCCATATTGTAATTAAACCTCATCCATGTTGAAACCTGTAGTTTCGCTCTTATTCAGATTATCATTGCGATCGCTTGGAAGCAATCTCAAAGTTTTGGCAGAAAACTATGGTTCTCAATCTAGACGAGGTTTAGGTTAAATTCTTTCATAGTCAAAGGCTTGAAACAAAATATTTTTATTATTCTTTAAGTTTTTAACTTTATGAAAAGAGTGATTATCTAATTAAGTAGGCGATCGTCAATAAATTTAACTTACTTTTATTTTTTGCCTAATGCCCCATGCCCTATACCCAATAACTTGATTTAATTTTACTTAATCTACCTAGTTTTGATTAACTTGAGTAATGCGCGTTGCTGATTCTTAATCTTCATCAAGTTATAAATCCGATTATTAAGTTTTTGATAATACTTGTGTCGGCTTGTACGGTCATGCGCCAATCTATTGCTGGAATTGTGTACGCTAAAAAAAACTAAGCTAATAATTAAATTGAGGTCTGATGACTCCTACGATTATGCGTCAGCTTTGGACTGTGGTTGAAACAGCCCATTCCAAGACCCTCTTGCAACTAGACGATGCTAGCTTGGTGCAATGGTTAGTCAAACAAACCAAAACGCAAGCATTGTTAGATTGTAAGGAAACCGATTTTCTTTGTGACTACATTCAAGCCAGGTTAAGCCTGATTCGTGACATCGCTCATGACCGTCAATGTTACGGCTAAGACAATTATGATTGATTCGTCGGAGCGTTGGAGCGTGGGAGCGTGGTTAGTAGAACAATGCTCCCACGCTCCCACTAACACTCATACTATTAACTTTTTCGCGGCAAATAACCTTCTACCAAGCAGTCGGAACCTACCACGCGCCAAGTGACATGTTCTAAGGGCAAAGCCTCAGTCATAATGGTGAAGCCTAAATCACCTACAGGGGTGGGTGCATTGTTACCACCAATGATTTTCGGAGCGATAAAAGCAAGAATTTTTTGCACAGCACCTTGAGCGATCGCACTGGCTGCTAACATTCCACCACACTCCCACAAAACGCTGCAAAAACCCCGCTCATACAAGTAAGCCATTACCTTATCTGGCGTCAGTGGAGTTAGTTCCAGCACCTCTACTCCCTGTTTCCGCAACAATTCTTTAACATCAGAGTTAGCATCTACTTCTGTTAACACCAAAGTGGGAGCTTCCGAAGTTTGCCACAAGTGAGCATTTTCTGGCAATCTCAGACTGCGACTCATCACCACCCGCAAGGGATTATTTGCCCCCTCCTCATGGCTGGTTAAATAAGGATTATCCTGTCGTACTGTATTACCACCAACAATTACAGCATCGCAAGCTGCCCGCAGTTGATGTACTTCAGTGCGAGCATCTTGGTTTGTCACCCAAGCACTGTGACCGGTGCTGGTAGCAATTTTGCCATCTAAAGTCATGGCATATTTCAAAATGCCCAAAGGTCGTTTGTAGAGAATACGATGGACAAAACCTTCATTTAGCTTTTGGCAAGCTGCTTCTTCCACCCCTGCGACAACTTCTATTCCAGCGGCGCGTAAACGGGCAATGCCGCCCCCCGCAACCAGTGGATTAGGGTCAACCATGCCTACTACTACTTTTCCCACCCCAGCGGCGATTAAAGCCTCAGAACAAGGGGGAGTGCGTCCGTAATGATTGCAAGGTTCCAGGCTGACATAAATTGTCGCTCCAAGAGCGGCAGCGCCAGCTGCTTTCAGGGCAAAAACTTCCGCATGAGGTTCGCCGGCACGAGGATGAAACCCTTCCCCGACAATCTCGCCATCTTTGACAATTACCGCTCCCACTAAAGGATTTGGCGAAGTGCGTCCGGTAGCGCGTTTTGCGAGTGACAAACACCGCTGCATCATGCGCGAGTCAAAGTCATTTCCCACCATTTTCTGTAAGTGTGAATCCAAACCAACTGCTGACTTTACTAAAAGTGCATTTTCTTCACTATAGTTATTGTTTGATGCATTTCGTTGATCAATCACTGGGGAATTATCCATAACTTTGGGCAATACAAGGATTAGAGATTGAAGAACATATAACTTTTAATCTCTTTAATCTCTAGCCTTTAGCCCTATCCTAAGCACCTAAGCGGTTGAGTCTATATTGCCAGATGATGCCCAAATTAAAAGAAAAATTTAGCAGTAAAGCCACCACAAACACAGGTGAATTTTTACTCCTGACTTTTTCTTCAGGTTTTCACCCTCAGTTATCACACTTTGCCTTGAAAACAAATAACTTTCTTACCGATTCCCCTCATGACTGTGCTAATTTTATTTGCTGCCACCATCTATTTAAGGGATAATAAAGCACAGGTGCCCAGAGACTACTGAGAATAGCAGAGGCGAGGGCGACTTTCTGGTAATATGTCCAGATGTCTTGGATATTGCGATCGCCCATCCAACTTAATAACGACGCAAAAATAGTTTCTTCTAAAACTGTCATTCCAAAGACAATTAAAGCAATAGAAATAAAGTCTTCTTGGATAAAACGCTGCTTTTGCATGAAGCCAGTAATCATTCCCACTATCCCCAAACTGATAGCATGACTGGGGTTTGGCGATGTCATGGCATCTTGCAGCAGCCCCAAAACTATACCTGCTAATGCTCCTTGAAAGACCGTGCGCTTCACGCTCCAAGATACTACCCAAATCAATAGCCAGTTTGGTGCAATTCCCAACAATTCCATCCCTGGAAGACGGGTAGGCAACATCATTAAACATAGCAGTACAGACCCTACTGTTACCGTCAAATCTAACACCTGACGTAAGCGGGGATGCCATTGAGAAAGAGGCTTTACTTTTGGTTTCGATGGTGGTTTCGATTGCGATTTCGATGGCGATTTTCGCTCTGGCGATTTTGGCTTTTGCTGCCTGCTGCGACCAAATGCAGGAATCTTCATTATTTTTAATATATTTGAAACGCGAAAATTTAATTAGACTATTACCAAAGAAGCGAAAAGGGTAATTTTGAAGAGGGGTAAAGGGTAAAGGAAGAATTATTTTGAAATATTTCGATTGATTTTAAATGACTCCATCCCGATGAGTCCCTTTTTTCCTTTCCCCTTTACCCCTCTTATCCCCGACCCCGTCTTGATCATGGTTTTTTATCTGTCGATTCAGGTTTTGCTTGCCCTTGAATTTCCGGCACTTGGTTTTCCGGCTTGGGGTATATAGTTACCCAATCTAAAGACCGAATTGCCGGGAAAAGTTCAATTGTTGCCACTGATGCAGGGAGTTTCTTCAAATTCAGAGATTTCACTCGTCCTACTGCCCAGCCAGAAGGAAACTTCTGACTGTAATTAGATGTAGAAACTAAATCTCCGGGTTTGACATTGGGAACTTTTTCATAAAATTCCAACACACCATCAGCAGAAGCATCTCCACGCAAAACGCCCTTAGCTCCTGTGCGGCTAATTGTTACACCCACTTGGCTCTTGAGATCGCTAATTAACAACACGCGGCTGGAATTCTCAGTAACTTTTTCTACCAAACCTACTAATCCACCCTCAGCCTTGACAATGTAACCTTCTTGTATTCCGGCACTTGCTCCACGATTGATAGTTACTTGTTGCCACCAATGGTCGGCACCGCGTCCTACTACCCGCGCCGGAATTGGACGGGCTGCTTTGGGTTCTTTTTCAATGTAACCCAGTAAGTCTTTTAGCTTTTGATTTTGGCTTTCCAGGTCTGCTATGCGCGTTTTTAACTCCAAGACTCGCGCATCCTTAACACGTTCTTCTGGAGTTTGACCTGTCTGCAATATTTGCAACGGACGGGTCATTTCTTGATACATATCAAGCAGAAGCCCCCCTTGAGTTTGTCGAAGCATCCAAGCGCTACCAACTACTAAACCTAGCAGTCCGATTTGTAATCCTTTCCGCTCCCACCAGCGCCGCGAAGTAAACATATATACCTTTTCATAAGAAGATTTTTACAAAAGATATTGGATTCCATATATACAACCCAATATCTAATAATTGTTCATAGTGTTACATATTGCGAGAACGTCCACTGAAAACACGTTCCAGCTGCTTGAAGTTCTCTAATACACGACCTGTTCCCAGCACAACACAGCTTAAAGGGTCAGCAGCGATGTGGGTGACAATGCCTGTTTCATGACTAATTAGTGTATCCAAACCTTTCAGCAAAGCGCCACCACCGGCTAACATGATGCCGCGATCAATAATGTCTGATGCCAGTTCTGGAGGTGTCCGTTCTAGTGTTCGCTTCACAGCTTCAATAATTACTGAAAGCGGTTCCGCCATACTTTCACGAATTTCTGGACCTTTGATGGTGACAGTGCGCGGTAGTCCAGAGAGCAAGTGTAAACCTCGGACTTCCATCATCGCTTCTTCGTCTTCATGAGTCGGATAAGCTGAACCAATCCGAATCTTAATGTCTTCAGCGGTGCGTTCTCCAATCACCAAGTTATGAACTTTTTTCATGTAATGCATGATGGCTTCGGTCAGTTCATCACCAGCGATGCGAACTGATTCGGAGATCACCGTACCTTGCAGACTCAACACTGCAACTTCTGTTGTGCCACCTCCAATATCGATAATCATGTTTCCAGTCGGTTCAGCAACGGGTAGCCCTGCACCAATTGCCGCTGCTACTGGCTCATCGATTAAATAGACTTCTCTTGCACCTGCTTGGGTGGCTGCATCCATTACGGCTCGTCGTTCTACGCCTGTGACTCCACTGGGAATACCAATGACAATTCGTGGTAAAACTAGAGACCTGCCTTCATTTACACGCTGAATAAAGCTTTTTAGCATTAACTCGGCTATATCAAAGTCAGCGATTACACCATCGCGCAAGGGGCGTAGGGCAATCACATTTCCCGGTGTCCGACCAAGCATTTTTTTGGCTTCTTCTCCAACTGCCAGTGCTACCTTTTCGTTTTGATCGATGGCAACTACTGAAGGCTCTTGGAGTACAATGCCTTTTCCAGATACATAAACTAGAGTATTGGCGGTACCGAGGTCGATACCCATATCCCGCGATAAGGAAAATTTACTAAAAAGACCCACGCCTGTCTACGCCCCCTAATATTTAATACTTTTGACAACTACCATAAGAGTGATTTGTGCAGGATTCTATTACGTTTTTTATCCGGAGTCTAGTAAAGTAGACTATTTTCTCAGTAATATTTGGGAATCTTTACTATTTCAATAGACGATTACTTTTTGATATTCCCCCGCTGTATCAGTATATCCGTATAAAATTTTCCGTAAAATAGCGAAAATTTTATCATTAGTTAAGTAATTGTAATTGTTAATTATCTAACATACTATCAATTGCTTTGCAATTAGCTATTTTAGCTATTATGGAAGTCACAAGTAATGAGTACATTAGTACTGAAAGGTAGAAGATATGAGCATCAATGTTGTGACTTTGGTTGGTCGTGTTGGCACTGACCCGGATATGAAGTATTTTGAGTCAGGTAAAGTTAAGTGCCGGTTAACACTAGCGGTAAATCGCCGATCACGCAACAGCGATGAACCCGATTGGTTTACCTTAGAACTATGGGGAAAAACGGCGGAAGTAGCAGGTAACTACGTAAAAAAAGGCAAACAAATCGCTGTTAAAGGTTCCTTAAAGTTCGACTCCTGGAGCGATCGCAATACCGGCATCACTCGCTCATCACCAATTATCCAAGTAGACCAACTGGAATTATTAGGTTCCAAACGGGATGCAGATGATATGGGGGATGATTTTAATAACTGAGAATGGGGCATCGGGCATTGGACATTGGGCTTTTGCCTATTCCCCATTCCCCATTCCCCAGCTAATAACTAATTTGCAGTGTTACAGATGCGTCTACTTCTTGTTCACCACCAACGACGGGGGTAGAAGCATCTTGTGCTGTTAACTTAGCGCTGCGATAGGCAATAGGTGGTGGAGTTGGTGCATTTGCATTATTAACTTGAATGCTGACTATTTCTTTGGATTTAAAACCTAAAGAAGCAAAAACCGCATCAGCTTGCTGTTGAGCTTCTTGGGTAGCTTTTCTGAGTGCTTGTTTTTGGGCTTGAGCGATCGCTTCATCACTAGCAACAAAACTTACACCATTAATCTGCGTGGCTCCCACTTTCACAGCTTCGTCTAATAATGTACCAGCTTTCTCGGTAGCAATACGAAAACTCACAGTATTCGTAGCTCCATATCCTGTAATTCGCTGTACATTATTGTTGTAGCTATAAACCGGGTTAAGTCTAATACCTGTGGTTTCTAATTTATCTACATTCCGGCTCTTGAGGAACGTTACCACGGCTGATGATTTCCGCGCAGCCTCTTGTTGTACATCCTGTGCAGTTTTACCTTGAACTTCCACACCTAGATTTACTAGAGACAAAGTTGTGGGAATTGATTCCATGCCACGACCAGTAACCGTGAGGGTTCGCAACATTTTTTCTCTTTCTTCTGCCAAACCAGGTTGGGCAAAACTTATACAGGCAATCAATACGAAAGGCAGTGTTTTCCACAAATTGCCAGCATTAAACCGAGAACCAGCTAAAACGGCTCTATTCATACTTTATTCACTCCTCAAACTATTTATGGCATCACAAGTGATATGTTCCTACTTTCGCATTGCAATAGTCAAAGGTGAGAACGGTTACATTTTTTGCAACTGAAAATTGGGTAAAGGGAAAACAATTATTTTGTCAGCGAATTCTGACAAATCCCGCTTTAGTAATTAACTCTTGACCTTGAGGTGTCAGCAGCAAGTCAGCGTATGCTTCTCCGGCTTTGCGATCGCTCTGTGCATTTTCTTTGACAATCACAAATAACCGTCGAGTCATAGGATATTCATCACTTTGAAAGGCAGTTGTATTTAATTGGTTACGCTGTTGCGGACACTTTTGCAGGGGAACGAAAGGTTCCTTATAGGGTGGAATAAGTTGTCCTGGTTTACGTCCCAATGGCAAGGGTTTTACGCTACATTGTTGAACGACTTCCGGGGCAGAAGCGTAGAAAATACCGCCGGGATTTTTCGCTACTTCTCTTAAAGCTTGTGTCGTCGTGGAAATAAATTGGACGTTAGCACCAAGCTGTTTGTCTTCTAAGACATTTTCGACTAAGAATTGGACGTTGCCCCCTCCCACTGCTTTAGAGTAGGGTGTAATAGCTAAATTTGGACCACCCAAGAGTTGCCAGTTAGTCACCTTGCCAGTATAAATGTCTTTAAGCTGGGCAATAGTTAAACCAGGAATGTTGAGATTAGGATTAACTGTGATCGCAATACCATCAATTGCCACAGGAATTTCTTTGAGTACAAAACCCCGCTGTTGTGCCTTCTGGTGTTCCTCATCTTTAATTGAGCGAGATGACTGGGAAAAAGATAGTTGGTTCTCCAACACCATCTTGATACCAGTTCCAGAACTAGAGTGACCAGTAGGAGGTTCGGTATAACGTAGTTGAAATTGGGGAAAAGCAGTTTTAATTGTAGAATCAACTTCTTTACGAATCGGTGCCCAAGTGGTGCTACCACCATAGCTAAACAATCCAGAGGGAATATTTGTCACTTGGGTGAAAGATTCAGAATTAGATTTTTCTAACTTTGGAGATGGATTCTTCCTAATAGTGGATAGTTTGATACCAGAGCTATTAGCTAACCACAAAAATACACCCCCCACTAGCCCCAGTGCGACTAGCATAGTTATTAACAAAATTTTTGTTTCTTTTCTATCGTTCATATCTGTTTTATATTTTCTACTCCCAAATTAGCGTTGCATATTGGCGGGATATTTTGACGTATTGTAGAGACGTTCCGATGGAACGTCTCTACGATTCATCCGAAGGTTATGCAATGCCCCAAAATTTAGTGTTAACCAATATTTTGAAATACGATTTTCAACAACTCAGCTTTCGTAAAAGGTTTGGTCAAATAGCCTGAAGACCTAACGATTTTTGCCTTTGCTCTATCTTTAAAACCTGTTCTTCCTGTCACCATAATTACAGGTATACTTTTGAAAGATGAATGTTTACGTAATAAACGACATAGTTCGTAACCACCTATACTCGGCATTTCAACATCTAGTAAAATTAAATCTGGTTTAGTGCGGATGACTTGTGTTAGAGCTTTCAATGGATCGTTAATTCCGATTACAGAAAATATTTGATTATCTAAAAATAGTTTCATCACATTCAAGATAGTTAAACTATCATCGACGCAAACTATTGTGTAAATTTTTTCGTTTGTATATTGCTCTGGTTCTATTGGATTTTTATTATCATCAAAAATGTTTTTTTGTGACAATTCTTGTCTAAGTTTTGTATTAGTTTGTGGTTGAATTTGGTTTAAAGGTTGAAAAAATACTGATTGGATAATTTTGGGATTTATTGATTTGTTTTGGCACTGTTCAACTAATGAATGCACATCTAGATAACAGAACTTTGGCAGATCGTTCAAGAAGCTTTCAGGAGTAATTTCATAATTACCCTCGTTTAAAGTAAGAAATGACTTCAAGACTTCTAATGCCAATTCCTTGATGAGGATACTTGCTTGTTCTGAGCTAATATATTTCTGCTCGACTAACCAGCAAATAGCCATATAATCTGGACGTGGTGTTATTTGGTTTTCAACACCAGTTTCAAATATCGCACGCAACTGCTGATTAATTTCACTATTTAAAGTAGTAATTTCTTGACTTAAGTGCTGCAACTTGCTATCAAGCAGCTCAAACATATTATTTAAATAGCAGGCATAAACTAGTTTTCCATTTTCTACATAGATTAACCAAGATTCTGAGGCACTAAATACTTGCAAACAACAAGTAGAAGAATTACTAGTTATTTGATTTAATAGAGATAAAGGTTGTAATTTTTGTGAAATTCTGTATCTAATGATAGGAAAGGAATTCATTGTAAACACTCTTTGCTCAATTTAATATTTATCTAAAGATGAGACTAAAAGGGAGTGTTTAAAACATGACGGAAATTGAGTTTACTCCCCTTTTTTAGTTTGGTAAATTTTTCACCTGACAACAATTAATGATGATTCTGGAATTTAATCGACTTTGAAAGTACCAACACTAGCTTGCAATTTATGAGAAATATCTACTGTTGTTTGCAGAGAAAGGGAAACTTGGTGAGATGAATTGCTAGTCATTTCCGATATTTTGACCATTTCTTTCATGACATTAGTAACTTCTGTAGACGTTTCCACTTGAGATATTGTTGCAGCAGAAATCGACTGCACCAAGTCATCAATTTGGTGACATACATTGAGAATTTGACTCAAACTTTGTTTGGTATGCTTAACAAGATGTGTGCCTTGAACCACTTGTGCGGTTCCTAATTCCATAGCCTTGATTACTTCGGTGGTTTCAAATTGAATATTGGCGACAACTCCTTCAATTTCGATAGTTGCTGTGGTACACTGACCTGCGAGGGTGGCGATTTCTTCGGCAATTACACTAAAACGTTGACCTGCTTCACCAGCACGTACCGCTTCAATGCCAGTGTTAATTGCTAATAACTTGGTTTGCTGGGCAATTTGATTAATCAATGACACCACGCGATAAATTTGCTGCGAAGATTCTCCAAGACGCTTGACTTTTTTAGAAGTTTCCCCTAGTGTTTGTTGGAGACTCAAGATATGTTCTACTGTAAGATCCATTGTCGTGCCGCCAGTTTCCGCTGTCTCAGAGGCATTACGGGCAACTTCTGCGGCAATATTTGCACTTTTTGCCACCTCTTTAATCGAAAGCCTCATTTGCTCAACGGAATTTAAAGTGTGGCTGATTTCTTGTGCTTGTTCAAGTGCTTCAGTTGCCAGTTGATCAATTGCTCCAGAATTTCCGGTGATCGCTTGATTCACCTGAGTAGCGCTAAGTTTTACTTGGGTGACAATTTCTCGCAAACTTTCGACAATAGAATTGAAAAAGTCAGCCACGATGCCTATTTCTCCAAAAGTAACTTCAGCACGCACTGTCAAGTCACCTCTGGATGCTCCTTCAATCTGAACTAGCAGTTCTTCTAGTTGCAGTTGCAGTTGTTCTTTTTGTTGAAGTTGCTCTTCGGAAAATATTTCTGCTGCCTCACGTCCTTTTTGTGTTTGCTCTAAAAGATTGGCTCGGTCTAAACTTAGACCAATAATTCTCGCAAATTGCTCAAATAAATCGATTTCTGACTGTTGCCATAGACGCGGTTGTGAACATTGATGAGCAATTAGCAAGCCTAGAACCTTATCACCCAGCATAATTGGTGCTACCAAATTAGCTTTGACTGCGAATTGTTGAAGTTGTTTAATGTGACACTCAGTCAGATCAGCTTCGTAAATATTGTTAATTGCGACAACACGACCAAGCCGATATTTTTCAATATAATTTGGGAAACAAGGATCATGAATTTCTGCCCCTAGAGCTTTAGGAAAACCAGCAACTACTGATTCAGCAATTATTTTTCCGTGCAAATTATCATCGAATTTATAAATAACTGTGCGATCTACTTTCAAAGCTTGTTGGATATCTTGAACCGCTAAACTATAGATATCTTGCAAGTTGAGAGTTTCAGATAAATGGATGGCAAGGTCTTTCTGTGCCTGTGTTGCCTCTAATAAACTTACACGTTCTAAAGTAAGTCCAACTTGAGTTGCTAATTGGGTTAAGAAATTAATTTCAGAGGGTTGCCAAAGTTGAGGTTCCTGACAGTGATGAGCAATTAAAAAGCCAAATAATTGGTTGTTTTTGAGAATTGGCGTTACCAAATTTGACTTGATTTGCAAACGTTTCATTAACGTCATATGTTCAGGGGCAAAACCCGCTAGAAAAACGTTATTGACAGCCGAGACACGACCATTTCTGTATGCTTGTATTAGTTCCGAACTAATACAGGCATCTTCAATTGTTTCTCCTAAAGCTTGGGGTAAATCAGGAGCAACAGATTCGGCTATGACTTGTCCACTTCCTTTGTTGCTAAAATGATAGATGACTACTCGATCCGCTTTTAATGCTTGTCGAGCTTGTGTTACTGTTATGTTAAATAAGTCTTCAGAATAAACAGACTGGCGAATTGAGATTAAAGTGTTGGTAAACAACTTTAATTGTTCAGCCTCTGCTGTTTGTTGACGTAACAAGTCTTGCAATTGCTCTGCCATTTGGTTAATGTTAGAACCCAAGGTAGCAAATTCGTCTTTGCCTTCAATCGCGATACGGGTATCAAGATCGCCTTCACCCAATTTTATCACCGCTGTAGCAGCAATCCGAATTGGCATTGTTAGACGGTGAGCAATAATTGCTCCGATCGCACCCGCTAGTAATGTGATGGCGACTGTCCCAATCCCCAGTATCTGCAATAATACTCTTGATGGCTCAAAGGCGATCGCTGTATCGCTACTCAGAGCTAAGTTCCATTTCAAAGGAGGCAAACCTTCCACTGTTTGCCAAGGCACATAGGTTACTAATTCCTGAATATTCTCGTTTTTGTTAAACAATATGCGAGCATTTGCTTGATTTTCTGCTTGCATTTGTTTCCACTCAGGAATCACTTCTTTAACATTTTTACCTATATCTAAATTTCCTTGACACAGAAAAATTTTTCCCGAAGCATCTATTAGGTCATAATCATCCTGATTCATTAAGGCGATATTTAATACCTTTTCTAAAGACTTCACAGGTATGACTGTACGGATGATATAGATAGTTTGACTTGTCTCGCTATCTTTGACAGGAGCAGCCATGTAAATTTCTGGCTTCTCTCCTATTTTTCTGGTTAAGGGCTGACTAATATAAGGTGTGTTAGTTTTAAGTACTGTTTGAAAATAATTCTCGTTTTTTTGGTTAGGAATTAATTGTCCTTTTGATTCGGCAATTGCATTACCATTAAGATCCAACACGGCAATGCTTTCATAACTATTTTCAATAGTTAAATAGTTATTTAGCCGTGCTTGCATCTGTTCGCTAGTTATAGTTTCTCTTAATTTGCGATTTTGTAAAAATGTCAGATTAGAAAGTATCTGAATATCTCCATATCGTCTTTGCATAAAACCGTTTATATTATCTATCAGAAGATTGGCTTTGTCTTGTTTAGCGTAGATAATTTGCTTTGTTTG
>JBPCQW010000219.1:0-4021 GCA_050997715.1 Hassallia sp. | reverse complement strand
AATCATGTTCTGAACTTAATTCTAGAAGAGTTTTCGGAACACCGATTTCATTATTGTAATTTCCATAAGTTTTGTGAACTCTTCCACGGGTTCCTAAAACAGCAGCGATGAGTTCCTTCGTGGTAGTTTTGCCTACCGAACCCGTTACCCCAATTACAGGCATTTGAAAGCGCTCGCGCCACCAAAAAGCGATTTGTTGATATGCTTCCAGGGTATCTTTGACCTGCAAAACAGGAAATCCCGGATTTTCGTATTCAAAATCAACGATAGCAGCTATTGCATTTTTGGCGATCGCCATTGGTACAAACTCGTGTCCATCAAACTTTTCCCCTCGTAAAGCCACAAATACTTCACCCGGTTGTAAAAAACGGGTATCAGTTTGAATAGCGCTACCCAATTGTTTTAGAGCAGCTTCAGATAAGTTTACAGACTGGGCAGAAAGAACTTCAACCAGTTGAGTTAAGGTAACAGAACAGGGCATATGACTACTTTTGTATTCCACAGGATACGTTTATTAACTTCTGGAGAGAAATACTCCTTCCGGAAGTGGCGTGAGGACAAAAACTTCTAAATCCTATAATTATTTGCTGAAAAATATAAAGTATCTTAGCATTTTTACTTATCAGGATTTATATCATGTCGGTCATAGAGACGTTTTCCCCTCGTAGAGACGTAGAGCGTGGAACGTCTCTACAATCAAATTGGCATTGATGCCAAAAACAATGCCAAAGAAGCGATCGCTCCTTTGGCACACTTAATTTATAAGCTATCTTTATCCCCGGTTTTTTATCATCATCACCTGGACAACTTGCATGGCAATGTCCCTTGATATACCCAAAGCTTGATATAAATCATTTAAAAAACTATTTTCTTCTTCAGTAACGATACCATCGGCTAATACTAGATCCGCCGTTACCGCAAAAGCCGCTTCCCGTAAGTCGGGGGGCAGAGATTCCTTAGCTGTATCGAATAAAGTATTGATACCATCCCGCTGGAGAATTCCTAGGAGTTTGTCAAACAGCCTGTTCATTACATCACTGGGATAACTTCTGAAAAGCTTCATCCGAGACAGAGTAGCCGTGATACCTGTTGTTTCTTCTTCAGAAAGATAACCGTCGGAGGCGTATGCCGCTAGAGTAATAGCAGCAAAGGCTTCTGCTGGACTGAATGCTTCTTGAACTTGACTTTGTGCGCCAAACATCGTGTCGAATAAACCCATTGTAGTTTGTTCCTTTATTTAGGTCTGAGTAGCGATGTCGTTACCTGTTCTTTGCGTAATGCTTAGGTAATTTAAATTACTATTTTTGACCTTAGTGTTCTTAGTGTTCCCAAGAATTTTCAGTAGTGAACACTCGCACCTAAAAGATGTGGAAAACAAGTCTACAACTGGGGTTGGGGTTAGCGTTGCCCCGATTTTTCAATCGTTTCGATGACTGCTAACCCGATACCAGAACCTGCAATTAGCAGTATGGCTGATACTAAGTAAGCGTTGACAAGCATTTGGAGGGCGTCGTTAAAAAAAATGTAGGTGTTCATTGCTTCCTCTTGCGAATTCTATTTTGATAGTGCTGTTTTTCTCTTCACATCCTGATTGATGTATTTCGTCGAGAAACTACTAACATTTGCATCTTAACAAAACTTTAGCTCATTGATGATAGGTCTAGGACTTTTTCTTTTTGAAGATTGGATGAATATTTAACATGATGAATGTAAAATGCAATACTTAAAAAAATGTAAGTACTGATTACGTCATTTTATACTGGCATTTTCTTATTTTATTAATTAGTCAATTGAATAATATCACGCAACAAAAACAGAAAATATGGAACTATTACAGTTAGAAATATCTACAAGTCGTTTATTATTAAAAACTATATCAATTAAATATAAAGAAGATATTTTTAAAGAATTTAATCAAGAAATTACTACTTATATGTATACGAATCCGCCTAAATATTTTTCGGATACGGAAGATTTTATTAACGAATCACTAGAAGAAATCAAAAAAGGTGAAAACCTTGTGCTTGTTATTTTAAATAAAAATTCTTTGAAATTTTTGGGTTGTACGGGAATTCACGAAATAAATAGTAGCGAGCCAGAACTTGGTATTTGGCTGAAGAAATCAGCACATGGCAAAGGTTATGGATTAGAGACTATCATTGGACTCAAAACATGGGCTGAGGAAAACTTAGATTTTCAATATCTTGTTTATTGTGTTGATAAAGCGAATATTCCCAGTCGTCGAATTCCAGAAAAGCTTGGTGGCAAAATTATTCGAGAATATAAGAAGACAAATTTAAGTGGAAGAGTTTTAAATATCTTAGAGTATGTACTTCCTAAGGCTGGGGATTAGGGACTAGCGACTGGGGCATTGGGCAATTTGAGGAGGGGGAAAGGGGAAAGGATGAGAAATAAGAAATATTTCCCCCTACGATAAGATTGCTCGTCCTTGTCCCCTTCCCCTAAATACTATCCCCGACTAATAACTAAAACTGGTGAGTCTGGTTGGCGATAATAGCGCGTCATGTCGTCAAATTTTCGCAATTCGGCACGACTTACCAAAAATTCTGGTGAATTTCCCAACCATTGTTGATTTAACTCAGAAAGCATTGTACTTAAGCTTGTGCGGTCTAAGTCGGGCAATATTTCGCCAAAATAGCCTAATGTAATATGTGCTGTAAAGTGATAATGCTGTTCAATGCCTAAAGCAACTAGCTGAGGATTTTGATAAATAGTCCGGCGCAAGTTAATAATCTGCTCGTAACAGCTTTCATCTTGAGGTACTAAACAAACACCTATAGCTCTTGGCATTATAATCAGTCCTAACATCTGCCAGCAAATCAGATTATTTCCGTTTGTGATGGATTGTTGATATTGCTGAAAGATTTCCGCAATGCAAGAGCTTAACTCTTGTTCAAATTCGGGATTTTTTTCGCAGGCATCACGGTAAGCATCGTCCCAAATTAAGTCTGCCAAAGTTAGATGAAAGCTGCTGGAAGGTACGGGAACAATCAAATTACCGTTTTTTGGCAACTGTAACAGTTCTTGTTGGTAAGCTTGTAATTTGGTATAGAAAGCAGAGTTTTCCGATTCATCCTCCCACGGTGCGGTAATTATCGTATACCCAGGAAAGGGTACAGCAAGTCTAGGTCCCTCTATCTGCGGCTGAAACTTAGATGATTCCTGGATATGCTGGATTTGGGATCTATAAGCTTCTGGCAGCGTCATTCTTGCTACCCGATTTAAGTAAGTTTGATAATTGTCGTCCAATCTTTAATGCCTCCCGCGCTCACGTTTATTGATTTTAGGGAAATTTCTCGTGATTTAAAAAGTATTTAGCTTTTCACAGCACGCTCAGAAACGATAATATTTTCAGTTGAGGTTGCTTTATGCCAGTTTACGTTTACTGGGGTGAGGATGATTTTTCCATCGAAAAGGCGATCGCTATGCTGCGATCGCGCATCCTCGATCCCAATTGGATCAGTTTTAACTACACTTCTATTTCCCCAGATCAACCCGATGCAGCGATAATAGCGCTAAATCAAGTTATGACACCAATTTTTGGGGCTGGTGGACGCTTGGTATGGCTGATGAATACTACTATCAGTCAGAACTGCCCAGAGAATGTATTAACAGAATTACAGAGAACGCTGCCAGTAATTCCCGATGATTCATTTTTATTGCTTACAAGTCGTAATAAACCAGATGAACGGTTGAAATCGACAAAATTACTGAAACAATATGCTAAGGAATTTCGGGAATTTCCGCTGATACCAACTTGGAAGACGGAATTGCTCATGCAATCAGTGAATCAAGCGGCTGAAATCGTCGGTGTGAAGCTGAGTCCCAAATGTGCAGAACTTTTAGCGGAGTCTGTAGGTAATGATACACGGTTGTTATACAATGAGTTGGAGAAGTTACGGCTTTATACTGAAGGCAGCAATCAGCCTTTAGAGGTTGACATTGTTGCTCGATTGGTCAGAAACACCACACAAAACAGCTTTCAATTGGCGGATGCAAT